>DATLVL010000326.1:0-10223 GCA_035577525.1 Gemmatimonadales bacterium
GCACCGAGCGCCATGGCGGTCAGGTCGTCAGAACGTTGCGGTACTTTTCGGGGTCGTCCAGGATCCGGCCGGTACCGCGGACCACGCAGGTCATGGGATCTTCGTCGAGATGAATGGGGAGTCCGGTTTCCTGCTGCAGCAGCTGATCGAGACCGCGAATCAGCGACCCGCCCCCCGTCATGACGATGCCACGGTCCACGATGTCGCTGGCGAGCTCCGGCGGAGTGATTTCGAGGGCGCGCCGCACCGCATCGACGATCTGCTGGATCGGCTCCTGCACCGCTTCCCGCACCTCGCTCGAATGCACCCGTACGATCTTCGGGATGCCGGAGACGAGATCGCGGCCCTTCACTTCCATCTCGCGCTCCTCCGCCACCGGGGCCGCCGAGCCGATCTGAATCTTGATCTGCTCCGCGGTGGGCTCACCGATCAGGAGGTTGTAATTCTTGCGCATGAACTGCACGATTGCCTGGTCGAGCTCGTCGCCGGCAGTGCGGATCGACGTATCGGAGACGATCCCCGACAGCGCGATCACGGCGATCTCCGTCGTGCCGCCGCCGATGTCGATCACCATGTTGCCGGTCGGCGTTTCGACGGGGAGTCCGACGCCGATCGCCGCGGCCATCGGCTCGGCCACCATGTAGACTTCCTTCGCGCCGGCGGATTGCGCCGAGTCGCGCACTGCGCGGCGCTCCACCTCGGTGATGCCGCTGGGCACGCACACGATCACCTTGGGCCGCACGCGGAACACATGCCGGTCGATGATCGTCTTGAGGAAGTAGCGCAGCATCTTTTCCGTGACGTCGAAGTCGGCGATCACGCCGTCCTTCAGCGGCCGCACCGCGAGGATGCCGTCGGGCGTGCGCCCCAGCATGCGCTTCGCTTCGAGCCCGATCCCCTTCACCTTGCCGGTGGCTTTCTCGATCGCGACGACGGAGGGCTCGTTCAGCACGATCCCTTCGCCGCGCACATACACGAGCGTGTTCGCCGTCCCGAGATCGACGGCGATTTCGTTCGCGGGGTTGAAAGCCCCGAGACTCCATTTGGGCCACTTAATCGGCACGGTCGGGTATCGCCATCCGGGCTAAGAGTGTGGCGGGTGTGGCATGCGCGCCCCAACCTAACGAAAAGCGTAACTCCAAGCAAGGCTGATGCTTGACGCCCCTATGCCAAGCCGCTAGGCTACCCCCCATGACTCTCGCCAAAGTGGCAGAAGTCGCGGTCGTCGACCTGAATCTGTGTGACCGCTGTGGCCTTTGCCTCCCTCTTTGTCCCCCCGAGGCGATCCACCTGCAGTTCAACACCCTGGTGGTCGACGCCGCAACCTGCACCGGATGTTACAAGTGCATCGCGCCCTGCCCCGTGCGGGCGCTCTCCATGGTCGCGAACTGATGCCCGACGTCGACGTGCTGGTGGTCGGTGCGGGACCGGCGGGATCGCTCGCGGCGCTCGAGGCCCAGCGGGCCGGGCCCGGCCTCGAAGTGTTGCTGCTGGAGCGCGACCGGGCCGTGGGAGCGCCGGTGCGCTGCGCCGAGGGCGTGGGGGACGCGGGGCTGCGCGAGTTCGCCAACCCCGATGGGGCGCCGTGGGCCGCGCGCAAGATCACGAGGGTCATCTTTCTCGCCCCCGACGACACGGAGGTGAAGGTCGCGGAGCGGGAGGTGGGCTGGATCCTCGACCGCACGCGCTTCGACGCGTTTCTCGCGGGCGTTGCGGTGGCGGCCGGCGCGCACCTCTCGGTCGGCACTGAGGCGACGGGGATGGCGCGCACCAGTGACGGCCGCTGGGCGGTCACCGTGCGCGGTCCCGGCGGGACCGACACCATCCGGGCACGCGTCGTGATCGGGGCCGACGGCGTCGAAACGATGGTCGGCCGCTGGGCGGGGCTCGACACACGCGTGCCGTCGCGCGACATGGAGTCGTGCGCGCAGTACGTCGTCCAGGGGATCGACTTCGATCCCGACGCGATCTATCTGCAATTCGGGCGTGAGATCGCCCCCGGGGGCTACGCCTGGATCTTCCCCAAGGGCGAGGGAATAGCGAACGTCGGGCTGGGCATTCTCGCCCTGAAGAGCAAGGGCCGGAGCGCCCGCGACTACCTCGATGGCTGGATCGCGCGGCGCTATCCGCGCGGCGCGCGCCTAGGGCTTACCGTGGGCGGCGTCATCGTGCATCCGACGATCAAGCAGACGACGACCGACGGCGTCCTCATCGCCGGCGATGCCGCCCACATGGTGAATCCGCTCTCGGGCGGCGGCATCGTGAACGCGATGAAGGCGGGCCGGCTCGCCGGGCGCACCGCGGCGCAGGCGATCGCGCAGCGCGATACCAGCGCCGGCCAGCTGCAGAGTTACCACGACGCGTGGATGCGCATGCTCGGCGAAGACCATCTCAAGTACTATCGCATCAAGCAGGCGCTCGAGCGGCTAGACGACGGCTTCTACGACGGGCTGGCGCGAACGGTCAACGCGATCCCCGAGCGGAAGCGCACCCTCGGGCGGATTTTTGCCCATGCCCTGGTCAAGCATCCGCAGCTGATTCCGGTGGCGGCGCGGTTCTTCGTGTAGTGCAAAATGCAGAAGGGTGATGCAGCATGATCGGTGAGGATGATTCTGCATTCCTCATTCTGCATTCTGCATTAAGGGAGGAGTGATGCTCGGTATCGATCTGAAAGGGAAACGGGCGCTCGTGGCGGGGGTGGCGGACGACGGCGGGTTCGGGTTCGCGATCGCCAAGGCGATGGCCGAAGCGGGCGCGACGGTGTGCACCGGCACCTGGCCGCCGGCGCTCAACATCTTTCTCAATCTCCTCGAGCGCGGCAAGATCGACGAATCGCGCCAGATGCCTGACGGCTCGAAGCTGGAGTTCGAAAAGATCTATCCGCTCGATGCCGCATACGACACGATCGCGGACGCTCCGGAGGAGATCCGCACCAACAAGCGCTACAAGGAAGTGGGCGACTTCTCGGTCGAGGGCCTGCGCCAGCGGCTCGTCGCCGACTTCGGCGATCAGGCGCTCGACATCGTGGTCCATTCCCTCGCTAACGGGCCAGAAGTCAAGAAGCCACTGCTCGAAACCAGCCGCGCCGGCTATCTGGCGGCGGTGAGCGTCAGCGCCTACTCACTCACGTCCCTGGTGAGCCGGCTCTCGCCCCACATGAAACGCGGCGGTGCCTTCATCTCCCTCACCTACATGGCGAGCGAGCGCGTCGTCCCCGGCTACGGCGGCGGGATGTCATCGGCCAAAGCGGCGCTCGAGAGCGACACGCGCACGCTGGCGTTCGAGGCCGGCCGCCGCTGGGGCCATCGCGTCAACACGATTTCCGCGGGGCCGCTGGCGTCCCGGGCGGCGAGCGCCATCGGCAAGATCGAGCACATGGTGAACTACTACGCGGCCAATTCGCCCATCCCCGAATCGCTGCTCGCCCGCGAGGTCGGGGTCACGGGGGCGTTCCTCTGCAGCGCGTTGGCGAGCGGGATTACCGGTGCGACGATCTACGTGGACAAGGGCTACCACGCCATGGGCATGGGTGTCTCAGGGGGCCAGGTTCTCTAGCGTCTGTCCGTCGTGCGAAGGACGCCAGCTCGAGCGGTAGCGTCCGGTCAACGCCAGCAGCAACGTCGTGCCCAGCGCGCAGCGGTTGGCGAGATGCGCCGCGAAGCGCCCTCCGGTGCCGACCGGTCCCGTGCGCAGCGCGAACGGCCGGGTCAGCGCGTCCCACACATACACCGGGATGCGGGGCAGACGCAGCGGATCCTTGCTGCGCTCCCAGGCCCCGGCGAATCCCAGGTCGAATCCCACCTGACGCGCCAGCTCCACCGTCCGATCGCTCACGGCGCCGAACGGATACGCGATCGCCAATCCCGCCGAGGGCCCCAGCCGGTCGACGAGCGTCCGACGCGACCGCGTCAGCTCGGCGGTGATCGCCTCGCTGCGCAGCCAGGTGAGCCGGCGGTGGCTCCCGGAGTGCGAGCCGAAATCGAACCCTTTGATGCGCCACGACTCGATCGTCCGCCAGGAGAGCTGCGGCAGCCGGCGAAATGCGTACGGCACATCCCACGAGTTGTCGTGCCCGATGTAGTCGGTCACCAGGAAGGTCGTCGCCGTGAACCCGAGATCCGCCAGCACCGGATAGGCGTATTCCGCGAGGCTCGCGTGCCCGTCGTCGAACGTCAGCAGAAAATCCTTGCCATCCGACGACAGCCGCGAGACCGGGAACAGATAGGGAGAGGCGGCCTGCTGGTATTGCTCGATCGTCAGCGTCCGCCAGCCGCGCTTGGCGAGCGCCGACATCTGGCGGGCGAAGACCTTCTGGCTGACGCGCGTGATGCCCAGCTCCAGCGGACCACCGATGCGATGGTAGCACAGCACGGGGCAGCGCATCATGCTCCCGTGCTCCCGAAACCGCCCGTCCCACGCGCGCTCGGAGGCAGCGCGTCCACCGTCTCGAGCTCGACCACCGCGACGCGCTGGAAGACGAGCTGCGCGATCCGCGTCCCGCGCTCCACCGTCACCGCGCTGGTGCCGAGATTGATCATCGCGACCATCAGCTCTCCACGATAATCGGAGTCGATGGTCGCCGGGGTGTTGGGAAGCGTGAGACCGTGCTTCAGCGCGAGACCGGAGCGGGGGCGCACCTGGGCCTCGAAGCCTGGCGGAATCGCCAAAGCGAGTCCGGTGCACACCAGGCGCCGCTCCATCGGCTGCAGCGTGAAAGCCGCCTCGGCACTCGCCACGTCATAGCCGGCTGACCCGGCCGTCGCGCGGGCCGGGAGCGGGAGACCGTCGTGGTGCGGGAGCCGCAGCACCTGCACTACGGGAGGGCGTTCGCTCACACGAGCGTCTGGGGGTCCGCCACCGGCAGCCCGAACGCTTCGGCCACGCCCGGATACACGACCTTCCCCTCGATCACGTTGAGACCGAGGAACAGCGAGGGATCGTCGCGGCACGCCTGTTTCCAGCCGCGCTTGGCGAGCCGTTTGGCATACGGGAACGTCGCGTTGGTCAACGCCAGCGTCGAGGTGCGGGGCACGCCGCCGGGCATGTTGGCGACGGCGTAGTGAATGATGCCGTCGACGACGTAGGTCGGCTGATCGTGCGTCGTTGGCTTGATCGTCTCGATGCAACCGCCCTGATCGACCGCCACATCCACCACCACCGAGCCCGGCTTCATCAGTTTGAGGTCGCCCCGCTTCACCAGATGTGGCGCCTTGGCGCCGGGGAGCAGCACCGCCCCGATGACCAAGTCGGCCTTGGAGATCGTCTCGAGGATGTTGTGATGGTTGGAGTAGAGCAGGTCGACGTTGGGCGGCAGCACGTCGGAGAGGTAGCGCAGCCGATCGAGCGAGATATCGAGCAGCGTCACGTGGGCGCCGAGCCCCGCCGCCATCTTGGCGGCGTTGGTGCCGACGACTCCACCACCGATCACGACGACCTCTCCGGGCAACACTCCGGGGACGCCGCCCAGGAGGATGCCCGATCCGCCGAACACCTTCTCGAGGTATTTGGCGCCCTCCTGCACCGCCATGCGACCGGCGACTTCGCTCATGGGCGTCAGCAGCGGCAGCTCGCCGGTCGAGAGCTGCACCGTTTCGTAGGCGATCGCCACGCACCCGCTGGCGATGATCGCTTTCGTGAGCGGCTCGGACGCCGCGAAATGGAAATAGGTGAATACGATCTGACCTTTGCGGATCCGCTTCCACTCGAGCTCGATCGGCTCCTTCACCTTCATGATCATGTCGGCCTTGGCCCACACCTCGTCGACCGAGCCGGCGATGCTCGCGCCGACCGCGCGATACGCATCATCGGAAAACCCGGAGCCCAGTCCCGCTCCCTGTTCGGCGAGCACGGTATGCCCGTCGCTGACGAGCGACTCGGCACCCGCGGGAACCAGGGCCACACGATTCTCGGCTGTCTTGATCTCCTTCGGTACCCCGACGATCATGTTGGACCCCTGCTCGGTGGCGTCAGTTGGGCCCGAGCCAGACCAGCGTCTGGCGCCCAGGCGCGAAAAACTCCGCCGCGACCTCCGCCACCCGATCGGGCGTCAACGCAGCGATCTCGGCGAGGGTCGCATCCAGACCGCGATATGGCTCAGCATGGACCGCGAAACTCGCCAAACGATACATCCGGGAGGTGGGGCTCTCCAGCGTGAGCGTCAGCTGCCCCTGCGTCTGCCGCTTGGCCTGGTCCAAGGCATCGGCCGGCAACCCCTCGCGCGCCAGCTTCTCGTACTCGGCGCGGATCGCCGCGAGCGCCTGAGCCGCCGTCTTCGGCTGGGTCCCGACGTAGGTCCCGAGCACGCCCACCTGGCCGTAGAAATGGGAGTACGAGTACACCGCATAGGCGAGGCCCAGCTCTTCCCGCACCCGCTGAAACAGGCGGCTCGACATCCCGCCGCCGAACACGTTGGACAGCGCCATCAGCGCGTATTTCCGTTGATCGGCGAAGCGCACGGTGTCGGTCGAGAACACAAGGTGGGTCTGCGCGGTTTCCTTGGTGTGCCGCACTTCCACCCCGCGCTTCGCTCCCTGCGAGGGGGGCGTGGCGTGTGCGCTGCCCGATCCATTCGAGGCGTCGAGCCAGCCCTGCGCTCCCACCAGATCGACCAGCGCCTGATGCTCGAGGTTGCCGGCCGCCGCGATGACGCAGTTCCCGGGGAAATACGCCCGCTCGTGGAGCGCCTTGAGATGCTCCACCGACAGCCCCGTCACCGTTTCCGGCGTCCCGAGAATCGAATACCCATAGGGATGCTCGGGCCAGAGTGCTTCGGCCGACAGGTCGAAGACCAGGTCGTCGGGCGTATCGAGGACGGTGTTGATCTCTTCGAGAATGACGTTGCGCTCGAGGTTCAGGTCGCCCTGACGCAGCGCCGGCCGCCGCACCAGGTCCGTGAGGACGTCGAGTGCGCGGGGCAGATCGCCGTCCAGGACGCGCGCCTGATACGCCGTCGTATCCCGGGAGGTGTAGGCGTCGAGCGAGCCACCGCGGGCCTCCAGCTCGAGCGCGATTTCCTGAGCGCTGCGCCGCGCGGTGCCCTTGAACACCATGTGCTCGAGCAGGTGGCTCACGCCCATCTCACCGCGCGGCTCGTGCACCGAGGCGGAGCGCACCCAGATCCCCACCGCGACAGACCGCACGCTCGCCACGCGCTCGGACAGGATCCGAACGCCGTTAGGAGCGATAGTCTGGAAGACGTCGCGGTCCAGCTGGACCGTTTCCATCACCCGGCCCGGTCGCGCTGCTCCGGCTTATCCATCAAGGCCTTCCGAGACAGACGCATGCGGCCGCGCTCGTCCACTTCGAGCAGCTTGACGCGGACCTTGTCGCCCTTCTTCACCACGTCCTCCGTGCGCTCGGTGCGGCCGTGCTGCAGCTCCGAGATATGGAGCAGGCCTTCCACGCCAGGGAGGATCTCGACGAACGCGCCGAACGCGGTGGTGCTCTTCACCACCCCTTCGTAGATCTTGCCCACCTCGGGCGTCTGGATCATGCCCGCGATGATGTCGCGTGCCTGCTCGCCACCGCTGCCCACCGAGGAGATCGTCACCATCCCCGTGTCGTCGACGTTGATCTCGGCGCCGGTCTGCTCTTGGATGGCGCGGATCGTCTTCCCCTTGGGGCCAATCAGGTCACCGATCTTGTCCGGCGGAATCTGAATCGTGATGATGCGCGGTGCGTACTTCGAGAGCTCGGCGCGCGGCTGCGGAAGGACGCGCTCCATGATGTCGAGGATGTGGAGCCGGGCCCGCTTGGCCTTCTCCAGCGCCTCAGCGAGAATGGTGAAGTCGAGCCCCTCGATCTTGATGTCCATCTGGATCGAGGTCACCCCTTCCCGCGTCCCCGCAACCTTGAAGTCCATGTCGCCGAGGTGATCTTCGCTGCCCAGGATATCGGTGAGCACAGCCACGCGTGAGCCTTCCTTGATCAGGCCCATCGCTACTCCCGCGCACGCGGACTTTACGGGGACGCCGGCATCGTACAGCGCCAGCGACCCGCCGCACACCGTGGCCATCGACGAGGAGCCATTCGACTCGAGAATGTCCGAAACGATGCGGATCGTGTACGGGAAGGTCTCGTACGACGGCAGGATGGCCTGGATTGCCCGCTCGGCGAGGGCACCGTGTCCCACTTCGCGGCGGGAGGTCCCGCGGATCATCTTCACTTCCCCCGTCGAGAACGGCGGGAAGTTGTAGTGCAGCATGAACGACTTGGTCGTTTCCTGGGCCACGTCGATGGAATCGATCCGCTGCTCGTCACGGGTCGTTCCGAGCGTCGCCGAGACGAGCGCCTGGGTCTGGCCGCGGGTGAACAGCGCCGATCCATGAGTTCTGGGCAGCACGCCGACTTCGCACGTGATCGGCCGCACCGTATCGAGATCGCGTCCGTCGACGCGCTCCCCGCGCGACAACACCTGTTCCCGCATCGTGCGGTACTCGATGTCTTCGAGAACCGTCGACACGTCCTTCCCGTTCTCTGGAAAGTCGGCGGCGAGCTGCTCCTGCACGGTGCTCTTCAGAGCCGCCAACGCCTGGGCGCGCTCCGCCTTCTCCGGCAGGTTGAGCGCTTCGGCGATGCGCGGCTCCGCCAGGGCTTTCACCCGGCCTGCCAGGTCCGCCGGCGGCTCCACCTTGGTCCACTCCATCTTGGGCTGCTGCCGCTCGGCGACCAGCTCCTGCGTCGCATCGAGCAGCTCGCGAATGCCCTTGTGGGCGACCTCGAGCGCCTTGATCACCTCGGCCTCGGTCAGCTCCAGAGCACCGCCCTCGACCATGACGATCGAGTCGCGTGAGCCGGAGACGATGATGTCGACATCCGAGAATTCGAGCTGCTGGAATGTCGGGTTGAGGATCCACGCGCCTTCGACGCGCCCCACGCGCACCGCGGCGATGGGCCCGTTCCAGGGCACCTTCGACATCGCGAGCGCCGCCGAGGCCGCGGTGACGCCGAGCACGTCGGCGTCATTCTCCTGGTCGGCCGAGAGGACGTAGATGAAGACCTGGATTTCGTTCTTGAACCCCTCGGGAAACAGCGGCCGGACCGAGCGATCCGTGACGCGGGCCGAGAGAATCTCCTCGTCCGACGGCCTCCCCTCGCGTTTCAGAAACCCGCCGGGGATTTTGCCGGCGGCGTAGCTCTTTTCGCGGTACTCGACGGTGAGCGGGAAGAACGGGAGGGGAGAGACGTTGTCGGAGACGGTCACCGCCGCCAGGACCACGGTTTCGCCGTACTGCACCAGGCACGATCCGGCAGCTTGTTTGGCGAGACGACCCGACTCGAGCCGCAGTGTGCGGCCGGCAAACTGACGTTCGACGTGCTTCACATGTTTACCTGTCTAGAGCACCCGATAATACGCCGCGCGCCCCGGTGCTCTTCCGGGGCGCGCTGCGCGACGCGTGCGACCATTAGTGGCGGAGACCCAGCTCTTCGATGAGCTGCCGATACTTTACGAGATCGGTCCGCTTCAGGTACTCCAACAGGCGGCGGCGCTTGGACACGAGCTTCAATAGCCCGCGCTGCCCATGGAAGTCCTTGGCGTGCACTCGAAAGTGGTCGGTGAGATGGTTGATCCGCTCGGTGAGCAGCGCAACCTGAACCCGGCTCGAACCGGTGTCCCGATCGTGCAACCCGTATTTCCTGACCGGCGTGGTCTTCTCGTCCATGCGTCGACATTCCCTAATTGATGTTAGCACAGTAAGTTAGACCGCACACGTACGAATGTAAAGGCCGCCCCAAAGTGACCGTCCCGCTCACAACTGACCTCGTCGGCAAGACTTTGGGTTCACACCACCTGGAGAGCCTGCTGGGCCAAGGCGGCTTTGCTTGGGTTTTCCTGGGGCGCGAAACCGGCGGCGACACCGCGGCGGTCAAAGTTCTCAAGCCTCGTTATGCCGGCGATCCCCAGTTCGAGAGTCGCTTCCGCAACGAAGCCCAGATGGCGGCGAAGCTCGAGCACGCCAATATCATCCGCATCCGTTCGGTCGGCAAAGATGGCCGCAACGTCTTCTATACGATGGACTACTGCCCCGACAGCCTCGGCGCACGCCTGGCCCGTGAGGGCCCGCTGTCGGAGGAGACCGTGCTGCCGATCGCCAAGGACGTCGTGCGGGCGCTCGGCTTCGCCCACGGCAAGGGCATTATCCATCGCGACATCAAACCCGACAACGTGCTGCTGCGCGAAGACGGACGCGCAGTACTGACCGACTTCGGCATCGCGCGCGCCG
>DATLVL010000327.1:0-2193 GCA_035577525.1 Gemmatimonadales bacterium
GTCAGTCTCGGTGGACAGCGGATGGTTGTCCCACAGGGGCGAGATATTGTCAAAGTACGGGCAGGCGCCGCCGGGACCGGTGCAGTAGGCCTGCGCCGAGCCGCCGTACACCGCATCGGCTTCCACGGAGTCCTTGAAGACCCGAGATGTGAGGACGTTGAGGACGTGGAACTGGCCCAGCCGCTGCGTGACGTGAAACTTGGGTGCTCCCGTTTGCCCGCGGCGCGTGGTGATGACGATGACGCCGCTGTTGGCCGCCCCACCGTAGATCGACGCCGCCGACGGACCTTTCAACACTTCTACCTTCTCGATGTCCGCCGGATTGAGATCGGCGATGCGGTTGACGGGGTTGTCCTGGTTCGACGCGTTGCCGCCGCCCGCCGCGTTGGTGATCGCGTTGAGGTTGTTCGCGATCGCCGCGTTGCTGATGATCATGCCGTCCACCACGATCACCGGATCGGCGTTGCCGTTGATGGTCGAGACGCCGCGCAGGTTGATCTGGGCACCGCCGCCCGGGGCGCCCGAGTTTGCCTGAATCAGAGCGCCGGGCACCTTCCCCTGCAGCGCTCCTTCGATCGTGGATATGGGCGCGCCGTTGAGCGCGCCGCCTGTCACCGACGTCACCGCGTTGGCCAGGTTCTTTTGCTCGATCGAAGTCGCCTGTCCGGTGACGACGACGGCTTCGAGATTGAAGATGTCCTGGTCCAGCGCAATATCGGCGGACGCCTGGTCGGCGCCGACCTGCACCTGCTTGCGCTTGTAACCGATCGAGCGCGACAGGATGTTGACCACCCCGTCGGGCGCGGCGAGCGAGTATTCGCCCTGTGCGTTCGAGACGGCGACAATCACCGTCCCGAGAACGGAAACCGTCGCGCCGCTGATCGGCTGCCCGCTTTGTGCGCTCGTCACCTTCCCCGTGATCACGCGGGCCTGCGCCTGCGCGTCCCGGGCTCCGAGCGCGAGGAGCACCAGCACGACTCCAAACAACGTTCGTCTGCCCATACGCCCTCCTGGCTGTGAAAGCCGTCCTGCCAGTGGAAAAAACGAAGCGGCTATTGTCGCAGCCCGGGACTGAGCCCGCAAGGAGGGGGTTACGACCAGGAGATGCGGTAGCGGCACACGGCGCCGCCGCGCGCCCGGCATTCGTCTTCGCTGATGCGCACGTTCGTCGCGCCGCACATCTCGAGCGCGCGGCGGTACCAGCCGATGACCGTGAGACAATCGGGCCCCGAGAATGTCTCGGCGTCGTGCGTGGTGAGCACGGCCGCCGTCGGGCCGGCCTGCGCGTAGTCGCGGTGCCCCGTGTCGTAGTAGAGCTTGTAGATCTGCGGGGCCTTGGCGAGAAACGCCTGCGGATTGCCGGGCGTGAGGAACGCCCTGTGGGCGCCCGTGAGATTGGCGTCGGCCGATGCGGCCCCGAGGCGCTCGAAAAACTGGGCGCGGCCCTCGCCGAGCACGTTCACGATCGCATCGTCCAGCCTGCGCCCGAGCTCGAAGGGACACCACTGGATCGCTACCAGATTCCTGAGCTGCGCGCGGTCCTCGGCAGGGAGCGTGGTGAGCACCCGCTCGACGGCTCCGGCACCGCCGTGTTGCTCCACGAACGCAAGACGTGAGATCAGGACCGAGCCCTTCACCTGCTGCACCGCTGTCCTCCTGGGGAGACCTGTGCGCACACTAGGGACTCCGGCCGTACGCGTCAATTCGGGCGAATCCCCCCTGCCCCGTGGCGCGGGTCTCCGACATCTTTAGCCGTTCGCTCCCGCGGCGCTCGTGCGCCAGCCCGGACTCCACCTCGCTCGTGAGCTCTCCATGCGTGCTCCGCTGTTACCAACCTTCGCCGTCGCCCTGTGCGCCCTCCCGCTCGCTCTCGTGGGCCAGCAGCCCGCTCGCTTCGCCTCGCTCCAGGACGCGATGCGGTCCGGCGCCGCCCTGGCGGGCGGCGGGGGACCCCGCGACGTGAACTGGATCGACGGCGGACGGCGCTACAGCTTCACCGCCAGCAACGACTCGGGCGGCGAGGAAATCCGGGTTTTCGATCCCGCGACATTGAAGGACAGCCTGCTGTTCCGGGCCGGCGGGCTCTCGTTCCCTGGTACGAGCGAGCCGTTCGACTATGAGTCGTTCCAGTGGGCCCACGATTCGAAGCACCTCGTCTTCCAGACACACTTCAAGCAGCTGTACCGCCGCTCC
>DATLVL010000328.1:0-9646 GCA_035577525.1 Gemmatimonadales bacterium
TCCCAAAGGGAGCGGCAAGACGACGCTCTCGCTGGCGCTGGCGGCGCGGGGCCATGGCTTCTTCGGTGATGAGATGACCGGGATACGGATGCCGGGGCGCGACGTCGTGCCGGTACGGCGCGCCGCCTCGGTGCGGCCGGGACCTGGCGCCCGCGCCGTCACCCGGGCCCTCGCGGCCCGGCGGTTCGCAACCGACCGGTTCCCGGACGGCACGACGCGACGCCGAGTCGGCGTCGGATCGTTGTTCCCGGCTGCCGCCGCGCAGCCGGCGACCCTTGTGCAGATCGTTTTTCTGCGCGGCTTCGCTCCGTTGCCGCGCGCCGAGCCGTTTGTTGCTACCCGGTCGCACGACGTGCGCCTGCTGACCCCACTGGCGTGCACGCTGTGGGACCAGGCACCGGGACGGCGCGCGATGCAGTTCCTCTCTCTTCTGGCGGGCACTCGCTGCGCCTTCCTCGACGTCGGGGAACCGGATGCGACAGCCCGCGCGATCGAACAGCTGGTGGAGGCAGGATGACGCTCACGATTCGCGACAAGGCGGATACCCTCGGCACGTTCCGGTTCGTCTCCGTGCATCTCATGGAGACGCTCGCCCGCTGGGTCCCGACGACGCCCGAGCTCGAGGTCAAGACGTTGTTCGGTCGCCATATCTGGGACCTCGCCCAGCACGCTGATGCACTCGGCAAGCGGACGTTCGAGCTGCGGGCCGCGTTGCACTACTCGCGCCGGCCCGCGGCGGCATACGGCCGCGAGCTCGAGCGGCTCACCGCCGTCCCGGGGACGGCGGACCGGATCACGAACATGTACGACGTGCTGCTCCCTGATCTGGCGGGTCGCTACGACACCTACCTGAAGGAAGCCGATCCCCTGCTCGACGAGCCGAGTGTACGCGTGATCGGCCGCATCGTGGCGGATTTTCCGCGCCTCGCGAGCGATCGCGCGGCGGTGATCGGAGAGCGCGCCGAGCTCGCGGCGCCGCGGCGCTCGACCAACGGCCTGGGGGCGATTGCGCAGATAGTCGAGTTCCGGCCCGCCGCTGACGCCGCCGCGCCGGAGGCGCCGTGACGATCGAGGCCGGCGCCACCAAGGTGATCGACGGCGTCACGCTGCGGCGCGACCCGGCGCGGGAGTCGTGCTTCCAGGTGGTCGACACCGACGCCCAGATGCAGGACTGGCCCGGAATGTCGGGCGAAGCGCGCCGCGAGAAGCTGCACCGTCACATGAACAACGAGACCGGCGCGCTCGAGATCGCCGCCAAGGCGCTGGCCGATTTCCCGGACGCCCCCTGGGACCTGCGCATGCAGCTGGCCCGCCAGGCGTCGGACGAGTCGCGCCACGCGCTGGTGCTGTACCGCCGCTTGCGCGAGATCGGCGGGCGCAAGGGCGAGTTCCCGGTGGCGAACTACGAGTGGGGCGTCACCGACATGCTCGACAACCTTCCCGGGCGTCTCGCCGTCCAGAACCGGACCTTCGAGGCTGGGCTGATCGACCTGCTGGGCGCGATGCGCAACACCTGGCGCGCCGCCGGCGACGCGGCGACCGCCGACCTGCTCGACGGCATCCTCGCCGACGAGATCACGCACGTGCGCTTCGCCAACCGCTGGATCCGGCGCCTGACCGAAGAGGATCCGCGTATCCTGCTCAAAGTGGCGCTCGCGGTGCGGTTTCTCGCGCGTGCCAACGCCCAGCTGGGACCCAAGCCCGGCATGACGAATGCCGCCGGCACGGTGATCACCGAGGAGCGCACGGCGCCCCCGGCGGTCAACGTCGAAGACCGTTTGGCAGCGGAGTTCACCGAGGCGGAAGTGCTCGAAGTACTGAACCAGGCGGGATTCCGCTCCATTCTGCCGACGCCGTTGAAGGCAGCACGGGCATGAGCGATTTCCAGTTCGCCGATGCGCCGGCCCGCGACGATCGCTTCCACGTGGTGGAGCGCTGGAGCGAGATGGTCAACCTGCCCGACGGGGATTCCGAGAAGCCGCTCGAGTTTCTGCACCGGCAGATGAACGAAGAAACCAACGTGATGGAGAACGCGGCGCGCTCGCTGGCGCAGTTCCCCGATGCCGAATGGGGGATCCGCATGTGGCTGGCGCGGCAGTGCGCCGACGAGGCACGCCACGTCGTGGTGTATCGCCGGCTGCTCGAGCGGCGCAGCGGCCGCGTCGGCCAGTATCCAGTCATGAATTTCCAGTACCGCATCCTCGGCGCGATCGATTCGCTCGTTGGACGGCTCGCCGTGCAGAACCGGACGTTCGAGGCCGACGGGCTCGACGCGGCGGTATTCGGCGCACACGAAGCGCGCGCCCAGGGAGACGACGAGCTGGCGGACGTGTACGAAGCGCAATCGGCCGACGAGGTGCTGCACGTCCGCTTCGCCAACGAATACATCCGCCGCAAGATCCAGGAAGACGGACGCAACGTGCTGCGCATGGCGACGGCGCTGACCTACGGCTCGCGCGCCTTCCAGGCGGTGTTCTCGGGCGGCGGCACGGACGTGACGAAATACGGCGTGGCGGAGCGGGAGCGTCTGGAAGCGGGGTTCGCGCCGGACGAGGTGCATGTCGCAGTGGAGCAGTCCGAGACCCGCCGCCGCGCCATCCGCGAACGGCAGGCGTGAGCGAAGCGATCCTGTCCGGGTCGGCGGCACCCGCCGCCGTAGAGCCGAAAGGGTGGATCGCGTCCCCCGCCTACGATCTGACCCTCTTTACGCTGTCGCCGCTGGCCGGGCTGTTTGTGCTGTGGGCGAATTTCAATCTCCCCGGCGGAACGATGATCGTCGTGGCGGCGACGTATCTGATTGCGATCCCGCACTACCTCTCGTCGTTCACCTTCTATTTCGGCGACGACACGCTGGCATACTACCGCACCCGCCGGCTCGCCTTCTTCGTCGGTCCGGTGGTCATCATCGCCGCCGTCGTCGCGCTACGCGTGCTCGGCTTCGATCGGCCGGTCCAGAGCACGATGTACGTCTGGAACATCTGGCACGTTTCCTTGCAGAGCGCGGGGATCCTGTCGCTGTACCGCCGCCTGAACGGCGGCGCCCTGAGCGAGCGCCGGCCTGCACATCTTGCCATCGTCTCGGTCAACGCGACGCTCGCGTTCTGGCACATCGACCGCTTCCCGCCGCTGTACGGCCTGCTCGCCGCGATCCACCCGCTGGCACCGTGGGCGCTGCGGGCGGTCACCCTGCCGATCGCCATCGTCGCGCTGGTGGTGCTGGCGGCGCGCCTGGCGCAGCGGCCGCGCCCGGTGTCGCTGGCCGAAGGGACCTTCCTCGCCTCGAGCCTGCTCCTGTTTCATCCGTATCTGTGGGTGCGCGACGCCAATCTCGCCACGTTTGGAATGCTGATGGGGCATTTCATCCAGTACCTCGCGATCGTCTGGCTGCTGCACCGCCGCAAGTATGCCGGCAGGGCCGGCTCGCTCCACCAGCGCCTGCTCGGCCGCATCAGCGCGCGCCCGGCACTGACGCTCTCCGCCATCGCCGCGATGGGGCTTGCGTTCTACGCCTTCAATCAGGGAGCAGAGCTTCTGGGCGCGCCGATGGTCTACATCGTCGCCTGGAACGCGCTCACGTTGGTGCACTTTTACCTCGACGGCCTGATCTGGGCATTCCGCCAGGCGTTCGTGCGCCAGACGTTCGGTCCCTATCTGACCCCGGTTTCCCACATGGTCGCCTCATGAGCGCCGGGGAGCCCGTCTCCCCGGTGCAGTTCGTCTCCCCCGAATCGATTCGTACGCTGGGTGCGCTGCTGCAGCGCAGTAACGCCGTGATCGAGTCGGAGATCCGCGGCGCGAGCATGGGCACGACCCTCCCCGACCATGTGAAGGTGCGCATCGCCTGTCGCCCCGCACCGGAGTACCAGCCCGGCGACGTCGTGGCCTACTGGTGGGGGGACGCGTTGATCGCGCACCGGGTCGTCGGAAGAGGAAAGCTGCCGCGCGCGCGCGATTTCTATCTGACCCGTGGCGACGGGCAGATCCTGTGTGATCCTGCCGTGTCCGCGGCATCCATCTTGGGGCTCGTGAGCGCGTGGTTCGATGGCTCGGGATGGCGACCGGTGGCGACGCTGCCGTCCCGCGGCCTGCGGCGCTGGACCGTCATCGTCGAGCAGTGGTTGATGGACGTGCATCCCGACCTTACACGGCGCATCGCCGCTGTCGTCTCCGGGGCGACGCGGTGGCTGCGACGTCCGAATCGCCGGACGTGACCGAGAACGTCCGCGACCCCGAGCAGGGCCTCCTGCTGCAGCTGCTGCAGCGGCAATCGAGCGATCTCCAGACGGACGACATCGACTGGGACCGGCTGACGCGTCTCGCCGGAACGGGGCTCGCCCCGTACCTGATTGCCTGTCTCGAGCGCGTCCGTCTGTGGGACCAGGTGCCCGGCGGCGTGCGCGATCGGCTCACCGCGGTCCGCCGCGCCAACGGAATGGCGCACCTGCTGCGCCTCCGCGCCCTGCGCGGCGCCGTCGTCGCACTCGAGCAGGCCGGCATTGCGGTCGTGGTGCTCAAGGGAATGGCCCTGGCCCATCTCGTCTATGCCGACCCGACGCTGCGGCCGATGCAGGACGTGGACATGTGGCTCGCGCCCGATCAGCTCGACGACGGCGTCGCGACGCTGCGCCGGGCCGGGTTCCAGTTCCCACACCGCACTTACGAAGGGCGCTGGACGCCGGGAGCGGCGCAGGATCGCGACGACCGGGCCCTCGAGGTTCCGGGAACCCCGATCTTCTTCGAGCTGCACGGCGCCCTGCCCTCCTGGGCTGACTTCCCCGCCGCGGTCACGACGGCCGCGTGGACGCGCGCCCAGAGCGTCCCTCTGGGAGACGTCGCGGCGCGAGTGCTCTCGCCCGAGGATCTGTTGCTGCACGTGGCGCTGCACCTGTCCCGCCGTCATCTCTTTCGCTCGGGCCTCCAGGGCGTCGTGGATCTCACGCTGGTGCTGGAGCGCTGGCGCGACCGCTGGCAATGGGCGGCACTGGCCGAGGACTACGAGCGGCTTGGCGTCACCCAGTGGATGCGGCTGTCGCTCTGGATGGCGAAGCTGCTGATCGACGCGCCCGTACCCCGGGACGTGTTCCGACGGTTGCCCGCAGCGCACGACGCGGCGGAGATGGAGCGTCTCGCGCTGGCGCAGATCTGGAACGCCGGCGCCGGACTGCCGCACGCGCTGGAGCGCGTCGTAGCCGGGGAACGGCGACTGCCGTGGATCAAGAACCGCGTGCTCGCCTACCTGAGGGGACAACCGTGGCAAGCGGGGCGACGGTTGTGGTTCGACGTCGTCACCAAACTGCCCCGCTACCTGCGCCTGGTAGCGCGCGGGGAGCTGCGCGGCGGGCGGTTCAGAGATCAGCTGCGGTTGGTGCGCGAGCGCTCCCGGCTCACAGCTCTCGTCGACGCCGCCGAGCGAGCGTCAGCAGGGCGCGACCGTTAGGTTTCACGCCGGGTGGAGCCTGTATTGCCGAGAGACCAATTTCTGGGGAGGGGATCAATGCGTGCTGTGGTAGGCGGTTGCGGCGCCCTGTTGCTCGTCCTGGCTGGCTGCATGAAGCCGGAGACTCCCGAGCAGGCGCAAGCACGGATGTCGCGCGAGGTGGCGGCGGCGCGTCCGGCCCTCGACTCGATCGCACGCCGCTGGGAGCGCTACACCGCGGCCGCTCAGGCGGATTCCATCGCCATGCTCTTCACCGAGCAGGGCGAGCAGCTGCCTCCCAATACCAAGCCGGTGGTGGGACGTCCGGCGATCCAGGCGTTCCAGACCCAGTCGTTCGCCCTGGGACCGAGCGCCGTCAGCATCTCAGCTGACGAAGTGCTCGTCAACGGACCGCTCGCGATTTCGCGTGGTGGGTACACGTACGATGTGAAAGTCGGTCCCCACTCGCCGCCCGGCATGAAGGCAGTGGCCGACACCGGGAAATACATCATCCACTGGCACGAGGTCGGCGGGAAATGGCTCATTGCCGACATGGCGTGGAGCAGCAACATCCCGCTGCCGCCTCCCCCGGCACCGGCAGCAAAGCCGAAACCGAAGCCGCGGGCGCGCACGCCGGTTCGTCGGACGCACTGACGAAACGTAGGTGATGGGGTTGGTGGAGGAGGGTGGAGGTTGGTGGAGGCAACGCATAACCTTCACCATCCTCCACCATCCTCCACCATCCTCCACCACCTCCACACTCCAGTGACACCGGATCCCCAACTCGCACAGTGGCGCGCCGACACCCCCGGCTGCACTCAACGCGTCCACCTCAACAACGCCGGCGCCGCGCTGCCGCCCACGGTGGTGCACGACGCCGTCGTGGCGCATCTCGCCCGGGAATCGGAAATCGGCGGATACGAGGCGGCGGACGAAGCGGCCGAGCGAATCCAGGGAACGTATGACGCCATCGCCGCATTCATCGACGCGCGCCCACGCAACATCGCCGTGGTCGAGAACGCCACCGTAGCCGTATCGCAGGCACTCCAGGCGTTCGATTTCCGCCCCGGCGATGTAATTGTCACCTCCCGCGCCGATTACGTCTCCAATCAGCTGATGTACCTCTCGCTGGCCCAGCGGCTGGGCGTGGTGGTGCGGCGCGCCGTCGACCTGCCCGAGGGCGGCGTCGATCCGGAGAGCGTGCGCGCGCTGATCGCCACGGGCCGCTGCCGCCTCGTGACGTTGAGCTGGATCCCGACGAATTCCGGATTGGTGCAGGCTGCGGCCGCGGTCGGTGCAGTGTGCCGCGCAGCGGGGGTGCCGTACCTCATCGATGCCTGCCAGGCAGTGGGACAGGTGGCGGTCGACGTCGAGTCCTTGGGGTGCGATTACCTCGCCGGCACGGCGCGGAAGTGGCTGCGGGGCCCGCGCGGCGTCGGGTTCCTCTACGTGTCGGACGCGGCGCTGACACGCGGCGACCATCCGCTGTTCGTGGATATGCGGGGCGCCGTCTGGACCGGCGCCGATGCGTTCCGGCTATTCGACGGCGCCCGCCGCTTCGAGAATTGGGAATTCTCGCACGCGCTCGTCCTCGGCCTGGGCGCGGCCGTGCGCTACGCCGCCGCAGTCGGCGCGGCGGGGATGCTGCGGGCCCGTACGCTGGCCACACGCCTGCGCGAACGCCTCGCGGCAATCCCCGGCGTCCTGCCGATGGACCGCGGAGCGGAACGGGGCGCCATCGTCACCGTCGCCACCCCGGGACAGGAACCCGCCGATCTGAAGCTGCGGCTGCGCGCGCGGCGCATCAACACGAGCGTTTCGGACCGCGATGATGCCGTGATCGACATGGACGAGAAGCGGGTGACGTCGGTGCTGCGGTTCTCTCCCCATTACTACAACACGGAAGATGAGCTGGAAACAGCGGCGGTGGCCCTCGAAGACGAGCTGCGAGCAAACCGCTGATAACGCATCAACGCAACGGCAGCTCGACATGCAAGTGATCCGCCGTCCCGACGTGGCGCAGCGTGCGGAATCCCATGAGACGGAAGTACCCCTCGACCAGCAGGTTCACGACGAACCCGCGCCCCGCCGTGTGAATGTCCACGGCATGGACCCACCCGTCCCGCTGCACCCCATGCATGGTGTTGGACAGCACCGGCAACCCCATCCGGGTATAGTCGGCGGCCGTGCGGCTCATGTCCGTGACGACGAGCCGGTCGTCGGCCAGGTCGAGCGTGGCCAGAGCCACGCGCAGCAGCGGGTGGGTGTCGCGGTATTCGGCGCGGATCGATTCGCTCTGCGCGTGCGAGCGATCGAGGACAATCAGTCCCCGAATCAGGAATCCCGCGACCAGCGGCAACGCTACCCAGCGCGCGATCCACACGAAGCGGACCCGCCCGGTCAACTTGTGGCTGGCGACCGCCCCGTAGAGGGCAACGACCCCGATCATCGCCAACCCGGACGCGAGCAGGGCGAGCCATGAAGGCCAGTGCGCGGATGTGTAGAGCAGCACCGCGCCCCGCACCAGGACCACGAACGGGAGCGCGATGACGACGAGAGGCGCCGCCAGCCGGAGCGCCAACCCCAGCCACGACGCCCAGCGCACGGACCGGAGCGAAGCGAACAGTGATGTCATGAAATGCGATTTTCCTACGAATTGCCGGTCACAAATGATTCAGCTGCGTGGTCGTCCTACAAGATAAATAACCGTGGACGGCAGCGGCGCCGACTGCACCGTCCCGATGTCCCACTCGTAGCCTTCCTGCAGGTCCTCCACGAGATCACGCAGCTCCTCGGGGCTGTAGGTCCGCAGGCACGAGACGGTCCCGTCGAACCACACCGCCAGAGGCACCAGCGGAACGAGATAGGTCCACAACAGCCGGCTCCAGCGCAACGGCCGGATGAATGGCGTACACAGCAACACGAGCAGTGGCAAGAACAGCATCGCGAGCAGCGCCAGCGGGGACCGGCTGGTCACTTCGAACACGGCGATACGCTGGCGCGCGCGCGCCGCGTCTGCGAGAATCGCGTGAGCGTCGGCTGGCGGAAAGTGATGCAACGCGGTGAACAGCGTGCGCAACCCGCTGAGCCCGGCCGGAACGGCGGTCGCGCTGACCGGATCCGGGTGGCCGGCGATCGCCCCGCCGCTCAGCTCCTGCAGCCGCGCAAAGGCCGCCCGGTTGGGAAACCAGTCGGTGAGCAGGACGCGCGGCTCGGGTCCCCCCTCGGCCGGAATGCGGCGGACCAGGTCGAGCCACGGACCGCCGCCCCCCGAGCAGAGATCGATGATCCGTGTGTCGCCGGCCGTGCCGAGTGCGCGTGCCAGGAGAGGTGCCGCGCCGCGGTAGGGCGCGAACGTCTCCATCAGAAAACGCAGAAAGTCGGTCATGGCGTCCCGGATCGGCGCGGGACACCATGATTGGTCCTCGATCTCGAACAGCTGCAGCCGCGGAATCAGGTCGCCTGTCTGCTCCCCAGGAACTTGCCGACCAAGCCACCGATGATGCCGGCGACGGCGGTGCTCCCCGTCCCGACGGCGATGGTGGACGTCGGCACGTCGCCCAGGACGCGCGACAGCAGCGTTCCCAAGAGGCCGCCCGCACCGCCGGCCACGGCCCCGCCCCCTGCGGCGGCCTGCTGGGACGCGTTGGCGGACCACAGCCCGTTCAACAGCCCGGCGATGCTCCCGATCCCAGTCCCGGCAACGGGAAAGAGGCTGGCGACTGATGGGACGTAGTGGCCCACAACGACCATGATCACCTGGAGGACAACGCCGACAATGGCAGCTTTCGTTGTCGGATTCGACGCGACCTGATCGGGCACGGGGTCTCCGAACTGAGGGGTCGTTGCAACCTACGGCAGCCGTCGCCGATCGAGCAAGGAATCCCAGGTGGCGAGCGCCGGCTTCGCCCCGAACGCCGAGTCGACGACGCCGAGATATGCGAACAGCGGCAAATTCGAACCGGGCGGGACCGTCAGAGAGGAGAGATCGAGATCGGCGAACGTCAGCTGAAACACCGCCACCGATCCCGCCGAGTCGAGCAGCCGGGATTGGCGATCGAGATAGCGCGCCTGCATCGCGCGCGACGACACGACCGGACCGACCGACACGGATGTCCACCCCCCTTCGACGACCATGTTTGGTATCGAATGGCCGGCGACGACGCGGGCGTAATAATCGAGCGGCACACTCTCGGGGGCCGCGAATCCGCCGAGATAAGGGTAGGACGA
>DATLVL010000329.1:0-2855 GCA_035577525.1 Gemmatimonadales bacterium
GGCCGGAATCCTGCAGGCGTGAGCGTACCGTGCAGTCGGTCCCACTCCTTGATCGAGCTGCGCGGCAACACGACCGTCGCCCCGGCGAGCGTGAGCACCGTGAGGGATGAATCGTCCGCCGCCACGACGCGACCCTTACGGGTCTTCCCTTTCGTCATGTGAAACGCGACGACGGCAGTGGAATCGACCGGCGGCAGCGGGCGCTGCTGGGCGAACGCGGGCAGCGCGACGACAACGAGGAGCGGCAACACCAGCAACGGACGCATCGCGTCCCCCCATTCTCCTACTCGTGACATGCTGGGGGGCTGGCAATCTCCTGTCAAGCGTGGTTAACGTCGAATCCATGAATCAGCCAACAACGCTCGGCGAGTTGAAGCAGACCGAATGGGCCGCCCCCACCCGCATCGCGCGCACCGTCAAAGACGAGCTGCGCGAAAACTTGATCTGCCTGCTGGAGAACGGCAGCCCGCTCTTTCCGGGCATCGTCGGCTACGAAGAGACGGTCGTGCCCCAGCTCGTGAACGCGATCCTGTCGCGCCACAACTTCATTCTGCTGGGGCTGCGCGGCCAGGCGAAGAGCCGCATCGTGCGCCAGCTGGTGAGCCTGCTCGACGAAGAGATCCCGATCCTCGCCGGCAGCGAGGTGAACGACGCGCCGTTCGCGCCGATCTCGAAGTACGGGCGCCAGCTCATCGAGGAGCATGGCGACCGGACGCCGATCGCCTGGGTGCCGCGCGAGGCGCGTTTCGTCGAGAAGCTCGCGACCCCCGACGTCACGATCGCCGACATCATCGGCGACGTCGATCCGATCAAGGCGGCGCGCGGCGGGCACCTGCTCTCCGACGAGCTCACGATGCACTACGGCCTCTTGCCCCGGGCCAACCGGGGCATATTCGCCATCAATGAGCTCCCCGATCTCGCCGGGAAGATCCAGGTGGGCCTGTTCAACATCATGCAGGAAGGCGACGTGCAGCTGAAGGGCTACCCGGTGCGGCTCAACCTCGACATCGCCCTCGTCTTCACCGCCAACCCCGAGGACTACACGGCGCGCGGCAAGATCATCACACCGCTGAAAGACCGCATAGGCTCGGAGATCGCCACCCACTATCCGCACACCGTCGCGCTCGGCGCCGCGATCACCCAGCAGGAGGCGTGGATCGCGCGCGACACGCGTCCGATCCGGGTCCCCGACTTCATCGTCGAGCTGGTCGAGCGCATCGCCTTCGAGGCGCGCACCGACAAGCGCGTCGACAAGAAGAGCGGCGTCTCGCAGCGCCTGCCGATCAGCACGCTCGAGAACGTCGTGTCGAGCGCCGAGCGGCGCGGCATCGTAACAAAGGAAAAGACGGTCGTGCCGCGCGTGTCGGACGTCTACGCCGCGCTGCCGGCGATCACGGGCAAGCTCGAGCTGGAGTACGAGGGCGAGCTGCAAGGCGCCGATACCGTCGCCAAGGATCTCGTCAAGCGCGCCGCGGGGGAGACGTTCGAGGCACGCGTCGGCGGTGCCAACGTGGACGACATCGTCCACTGGTTCGACGAGGGCGGCGCCCTGAAGATCTCTCCCGACGAGCGCTCCGAGACGCTGCTCAAAGGCTTCAGCGTCGTGCCTGGGTTGCTCGACCTGATCGACCGGGTGGGGCTCGCTGGCAAGAAAGATCCGGCGCACATTGTGGCCGCCTGCGAGCTGGTGCTCGAAGGGCTGGTGGCGGCGCGCCGCATTTCACGCTCCGAAGATCTGGGATATACGCGGGTTCGGCCGGAGCCCAAGAATCCGGGATTGGGGAAGCCAGGGCCGGGCGCGGGGCCGAATCTCTTTACATAGGCGTAACCGCTCTTGAACATCGGCGACTTGAGGAAGAATCTGCAGCAACACTAGAGCGTTGTCGGTAATTCGGTCATCGGTAGCGGCGCTTCCGCGTCTATTACCGATGACCGACTACTGATGACAGATTACGCCTCCTATGGCTCCCCCTCTGATCACCATCACCCGCCAATACGCATCAGGCGGCTCCGACATTGCCCAGCTCGTGGCGCAGCGGCTGGGCTGGACCGTGATCGACAACGAGTTCGTCGAGGAGGTGGCGCGGCGGGCGGGGTTGTCGCGCGCCGAGGTGGCGCAGCGCGAGGAGCGGGCGCCGGGGTTGCTCGAGCGGCTGGCGCGGACGCTCGCCGCGGCGTCACCCGAGCTGTTCATCACCGAGGCGGCGGTGTCGGAAGCCGAGCGGGACGAGGCCGCGATCCACAAGATGACCGAGCGCGTCATTCTCGAAGCGGCCAGCGAAGGCCGGGCGGTCGTGGTGGGGCGCGGGGCGCAGGCGCTGCTCGCCAAGCGGCCCGATGCCTTCCATGTCTACGTCGTCGCCTCGAAGCCGTGGCGGATGCAGCTCGCCGTCGAGAAGCTCGGCGCCGATCCGGCGACGGTGGAGAAGGTGTTGGAGGAGACCGACAAGCGGCGCGACCAGTACGTGAAGACGTACTCTGGTCGTGTGCGGCGCGACGTGGAGAATTACGATCTGGTGGTGAACGCCGAGCGGTTGGGGATCGAGGGCGCCGCGGCGGCAATTGTGTCGGAATCCAGACGGCGGGGGTGGACCTGATGATCGCGACGCTCGTCCTGGCGGCGCTGCAAGCCGCCGCAGCGCCACCGGGCCCTCCGGGCACGGACATCTGGGTAGCCGACCTCACGATCCGGGACGGGCGCGTAAACGTCGGCAAACCGCTGAACGTGACCGCCAGGCCCGGCTACGACAATCAGCCGGCGTTTCTTCCCGATGGATCAGGGTTTCTCTACACGCGGATCGGCGCCGATGGGCAGGCGGATATGTGGCGCTACGACTTCGCCACCCATAGCGCTC
>DATLVL010000330.1:0-6837 GCA_035577525.1 Gemmatimonadales bacterium
GAGAGCCCGACTTTGTACTGGATGCCGTTCCAGCCGCGGCAGGTGGCGCTCTTGCGGATCACCGAGATGCCGTCATTGCCTTCCACGAAGCGCTTCAGATCATCAGTCATGGTTCGTTCCTCCGCGGCCAAGATACGCCTACTCCACCTTGAGCCGATACCCGACACCGGGCTCGGTGTGCAGATGGTGCGGGCGCGTGGGGTCGCGCTCCAGCTTGTGACGCAGCTGGGTCATGTACACGCGCAGGTAGTGGGTGTGCTCGACGGCGTTCGGCCCCCACACGGCGCTCAACAGCTGGCGGTGGGTGAGGACCTTCCCGGCGTCGCGCACCAGCGCGGTCAGCAGCTTGTACTCAGTAGGCGTGAGATGCACTTCGTCGTTGCCGACGAAGACGCGGCGGGCCGGGAGATCGACGCGCAGGTCGCCCGCAGTGAACACCGGCTCGTCTCCCGTTCCGGCGCGCGCGGCGTGGCGCAGCGCCACCCGCAGCCGCGCCAGCAGCTCTTCGGTGCCGAACGGCTTGGTGAGATAGTCGTCGGCCCCGGCGTCGAGCGCGGCGACCTTGTCCTGCTCCTTGCCGCGCGCCGAGATGACGATGATCGGTGTCGTCGCCCACTCGCGGATGCGGCGGGCGAGGTCCAAGCCGTCGCCGTCGGGGAGTCCGAGATCGAGCAGGATCACGTCGGGGGTGCGGCTCGTTGCCTGGGCGAGTCCCTCGCGCGCCGTCGCGGCCTCGACGAACCGGTAGTTGTGGCTCTCGAGTGCCGCCCGCAGAAAGCGTCGCATCTGCGGCTCGTCTTCGATCAGCAGCACGAGGGGACCCGGGTCCGTCATGCGCCGAAGCTACGTGGCTCAGCCAGGCTCCGCCTCCCGAGCCTCCGCCAGGATGGGAACCGGGGCAGCACCGCTGAGCGGCAGGGTGAAGCGGAACGCTGCTCCACCCCCGGGGCGGTTCTCCGCCCAGATGCGGCCGCCGTGTGCGGTGATGATCCCCCGGCAGATCGTGAGCCCGAGCCCGATGCCGCTCCGGGCGACGGATTCGGGCGCACGGTAGAACTTGTCGAACACGCGGACCTCTTCGCCCACCGGCAGGCCCGGCCCGCGATCGGCGACCTCGACCCGCACCACGCCGCCCTCGGCTTCCGCCGAGATCTCGATCGGCGTCCCGGACGGCGTGTACTTCACCGCGTTCTCCAGCAGGTTGACGAACACCTGCTCGATCAAGACGGCGTCGAGCGGGACGAGCGGCAGGTCCGGCGGCAATCGCACTTCAACCGGATGCTCCCGCAGCCGCACGTCGAGGCGGATCAGCGCGACGCCGACCACCTCTTCGAGCGGCTGCCATTCTTTCTGGACCTCGAGCGCACCGCTCTCGACACGGATCATGTCCAGCAGGTTGGCGATCAGCCGCGTCATGCGCTCGGCTTCCTCGAGGATCGTCTTCAGCAGGTCGCGGCGCGTCGCCTCCGACAAGCCGCTCTGCTCTTCAAGCAGGCTCGAGGCGGCGCCGGTGATGGCGGCGAGCGGCGTGCGCAGGTCATGCGACAGGGAGGACAGGAGGGCGGTCCGCAGCCGCTCGGCTTCGATCTCCAACTGTTCACGCTGGGTCTGCTCGGCGAGCAACGAGCGCTCCAGCGCGAGCGCGGCCTGGCCCGCGAACGTCTCCACCAGCTGCTGCAGCGTGGGGTCCTCGAATCGTTGCCGATCGGCGGGCCGCAGCCCGACCACGCCCACGGTTCCGTGCGAGGCGACGAGCGGCTGATAAAACGCCTGCGCCGACGGCAGCGTGTCGGTGCCGACTCCCGCCCGCTGGCCTTGCTGGTAGGACCACTGGGCCACGCTCTGTTCCTTCTCGTCAAGCGGATAGCCCGGTGGAGTCCCGATCGGAACGACGACCCGGCCCGACGCATCGGGGAGCAGCAGCTGCACCTGGGCTGTGAACGTGTCCTGGAGATGCCGCGACGCCACGGCGATGAGCTCGCGCTCACCACGCGTCGCCGCGAGCTCGCGACTCATCGCATAGAGCGCTCCGGTACGCCGCTCGCGGGTGCGGGCGGTCTCGGCCTGCTCGCGGATGCGCAGCGTGAACCCGCTGATCACGAGCGCGATCCCCAGCATGAAGGCGAACGTGAGCACATAGCGGACGTCAGTCACCGAAAACGTGTACTGCGGCGGAACGAAGAAGAAATCGAACGCGCCGATGCTGAGAAACGCGGCGAACACCGAGGGCCCGCGCCCGTAGCGCGTCGCCACGACACCGGCGCCCAAGAGGTAGACCATCGCGACGTCGGTGATCGAGGCATAGCGTCCCAACACCGCACCGATAGCCGTACAGGCTGCGACGACCAGCGCACCCCAGCCGTATTGCGCGAGGGTGGGCCGCACGCCGGGCGCGGGCCGTCGCGGCGCCCGGTGCTCGACGACATCGCCCGTGATGACGTAGACGTCGAGGTCGCCGGAGCCGCGCACCAGACGGTCGAGCATCGAGCCGAACAGCTTGTCGCGCCAACGCCCATGCGTCGGCTTGCCGACGACGATCTTCGTGGCGTTGTGCGCGCGCGCGTACGACAGCACCTCTTCGGCGACGTTGTGTCCCGACAGCGTGACCACCTGCGCCCCGAGCTCCTGGGCGAGCTGCAGGTTCTCGATCAGCGCCTCGCGGTCGGCCGGGGAGATCGCCTGCCCCGCCGACTCGACGCACAGCACGACCCAGTCGCACTTGAGGCTCGTCGCCATGCGCTTCCCGGCCCGTACCAGCCGGGCGCCAGCGGGGTTGGGGCCGATGCACACGAGGATCTGCTCGGCGGCAGGCCAGGTCTCGCGGATGCCGTGCTCGGCCATGTAGCCGCGCATCTGCGCGTCGACGCGCTGCGCGGTACGCCGCAGCGCCAGCTCGCGCAGCGCGATGAGGTTGCCTTTACGGAAAAACTGATCGATCGCCCGGGCGGCCTGCTCCGGGACGTACACCTTTCCGTCCCGCAGCCGCTGCAGCAGGTCCTCCGCCGAGAGATCGGCGAGCTCCACCTCGTCGGCCTCGTCGAGGATCGAGTCCGGGACTGTCTCGCGCACCTGGATCCCGGTGATCTGAGCCACGACGTCGTTGAGGCTCTCGAGGTGCTGCACGTTGAGGGTGGTGTACACGTCGATGCCGGCGGCGAGCAGCTCCTCGACGTCCTGGTAGCGCCGCGTGTGGCGTGAGCCGGGAGCGTTGGTGTGGGCCAGCTCGTCGACCAGGATCAGCGCCGGCCGGCGCTGGAGCGCCGCGTCGAGATCGAACTCTTCGAGAGTGATGCCGCGGTACTCCGCCTTGTGCCGCGTCAGCACGTCGAGCCCGGCGAGGAGAGCGGTCGTTTCCGGCCGGCCATGCGTCTCGACCACTCCGATGAGGACGCGGACGCCGTCCTTCTGCTTCGCGCGTGCTCCCTCGAGCATCGCGTACGTCTTCCCGACTCCCGGCGACGCGCCAAAGAAGATCTTGAGCGTGCCGCGCGCGGCACGCCGTTCAGCCTCGCGCACGCGGGCCAGCAGCGCTTCAGGATCGGGGCGGCGTCCGGTCATGGCACCAGAATAGCGCCTCAGAACACGGTGAGCGCGAGCGAGGTCACAATCATGAGATTGGTGCGCGTCGCGTTGGGGACACCCTGGGATGGAAACAACGGACTGGTTGCCCGCATGGTTCGCACTTCGGTGCGCCATAACAACCCGGCGGTCCTCCCGACATCGACCCCCAGGGACGCACCGTTGGTCACGAGCCCGGCGGCCGTCCCTGTGACGACGATGACCTGATGGGGATCGCTGTAGCGCTCCAATCGCAGCGACAGCGCCACGGCCGGCGCGACCGACTCACGCCCGATCGCCACCAGTCCGTACCACTCGTGGCCCGCCTCGCGTCCATAGTCGAGCTGCCCCTGGCCCGACAGGCCGCCGGAGGAGCCTTTCAGCATCAGCTGGTTGAAGACGCGGGTGGCCGCAGGCACCCCCTGCGGTCGCTCATTGCCGATGAAGTTGGTATAGGCGAGAGCCGCGTTCGACGACATTTGCCAGTCGATCCGCAAGCCGATCGCTTTCCCTTTGTTGTTCTCGGAGACATTCTGCCAGCCGTTCATGAGGTGCAGCTGAAATGTCAGGGGTGAGAATCCGGCGCTGCTGCGCGGTTGCCAGGTGAGATGCACACCGCTCAGGTAATAGGGGGTGTAATCGGCGACGAGCGATCGCGTGTACGTCGGGTTGTCGCGCGAGATCCAGCCTTCCCAACCGATGTAGCTGAAGTACACCCCGCCATCGACCCAGAGCGTCGGCGCGAGACGCGCGCCCGCCGTTGCCTCCTGGATGTGACGGCTCAGCGTCGGGCCACTCACCGACCCGATGCCTGGCTCGCCGGCATAGTTGGCCTGCACCGATGTCCCCGCCTGCAGCGCGACGCGCCCGCGAATGCGGTCGCTCGTGAGCGACGCCGCAACGTAGGCGAGGTTGACGTTGAACTCATCGTGGCGCTCCGCCTGTGTCGTGAAGACGCGGTCGAACGTCGCTGGACGGCCGAAATCATAGGCGAAGTACGTGTCCACAAACGCATTCCAGGACACGTGCCGCGAGGTGTCCGAGGCCGCCACCTGGACGAGTGCAAGAACGGCGAGCACAGGCGTCATGGTGCCCTCGCGAGACTGTCGAGCGCGAGATTCAAGAGCAGGACGTTGACCCGCCGCTCACCGAAGAACCCGAACTGGCGGCCCTCGGTGTGCCGCGCCACGAGCGCGCGCACCACCGCGGGATCGAGCCCACGCACGCGGGCGATGCGAGCCACCTGGAGTTCGGCCGCGGCCGGAGAGATGTGGGGATCGAGTCCCGAGCCCGACGACGTGACGAGATCGGCGGGGATCTGCCCCTTCACCGCCCCGTCCAGTTTCACTGCGCTGTCCACCGCCCCCGCGATCAGCGTGTCGGCGAGCTTGGCGTCGGTCGGTCCCTTGTTCGTTCCCGTCGACAGCGTGTCGTCGTAGCCGGTGCCGGCGGCCGAGGGGCGGGAGTGGAAGTATTCGGCGCGCCCAAACTGTTGCCCGATCAGGGCGCTGCCGATCACCCGGCCGTCGCGCGCGACCAGCGATCCGTTCGCCTGGCGCGGGAACACGAGCTGCGCGACTGCCGTCACGAGCCCGGGATACACGAGGCCCGTGATGACCATGAGAACGACGGTCACGACGATGGCAGGTCGCAATTGGCTCTTTAGCATGGTCAGACCAGCCGCAGCAGGATGAGAAACATGTCGATCAGCTTGATCCCGACGAACGGCACGAGGATGCCGCCGACGCCGTAGATCCAGAGGTTGCGGCGCAGAATCGTGGGGGCTGGGGCGGGCCGCCAGCGCACGCCGCGCAGCGCCAGCGGAATCAGCGCGATGATGATGAGCGCGTTGAAGATCACGCTCGCGAGAATCGCCGACTGGGCGGAATGCAGCCGCATGATGTTGAGCGCTTGCAGCGCCGGATACGTCGCGACGAACATCGCCGGGATAATCGCGAAGTACTTCGCCACGTCGTTGGCGATCGAAAACGTCGTCAGCGACCCGCGCGTGATCAGCAGCTGCTTCCCGATCTCCACCACTTCGATGAGCTTCGTGGGGTTGGAGTCGAGGTCGATCAGATTGCCCGCTTCCTTCGCCGCCTGGGTACCGGTGTTCATCGCCACCGCGACGTCGGCCTGCGCCAGCGCCGGGGCGTCGTTCGTCCCATCACCGGTCATCGCCACGAGCCGCCCGCCCGCCTGCTCGCGCTTGATCAGGGCCATCTTGTCTTCGGGCGTCGCCTCGGCGAGGAAGTCGTCCACGCCGGCCTCCGCGGCAATCGCCGCGGCGGTGAGCTGGTTGTCGCCCGTGATCATCACGGTGCGGATCCCCATCGCGCGCAGCTGCCCGAACCGCTCGCGCATCCCGCCCTTCACCACGTCCTTCAAGTAGATCACGCCCAGCGCGCGCGCCGTGCCGTTGTCGCGCTCGGCAACGACGAGCGGCGTGCCGCCCGTACGCGCGATGCGCTCGACCGCGGTCGTGAGCGCCGGGGGCGTTTCCGCGCCGTGCTCGCGCAGCCAGCGCCCGATCGCCTCCGCGGCGCCCTTGCGCAGCTCCAGACCGCGCGCGTTGACGCCGCTCATGCGCGTCGCGGCCGAGAACGGCACCAGCTCGAGGTGCCCGTGCTCGCCCTCGGCGAGCGGGCGTCCCCGCAGCCCGAACTGCTTTGCGAGGACGACGATGCTGCGGCCCTCGGGGGTCTCATCGGGGAGCGACGCGAGCTGCGCGCGGTCGGCGAGGTGCTCGCGAGTGACGCCGGGCGCAGGAACGAACTCCACGGCCTGGCGGTTGCCGAGCGTGATCGTCCCGGTTTTGTCGAGCAGCAGCGTATTGACGTCGCCCGCCGCTTCCACGGCTCGCCCGCTCATCGCGATCACGTTGTGCTGGATCATGCGATCCATCCCCGCGATGCCGATCGCCGACAACAGGCCGCCGATCGTCGTCGGGATCAGGCAGACGAGCAGCGCCACGAGGATGGGAATCGGTACCGCGCTCCCCGAGTAGACGGCGAACGGCTGCAGCGTGACCACGGCGAACAGGAACACGATCGTGAGACCCGACAGCAGGATGATGAGCGCGATCTCGTTGGGGGTCTTCTGGCGTTGCGCTCCTTCGACGAGACCGATCATGCGGTCGAGGAACGTCTCGCCGGGGTCGGCGCTGATGCGGATGACGAGATAGTCCGACAGGACGCGGGTCCCGCCGGTCACCGCCGAGCGGTCACCACCCGACTCGCGAATCACGGGGGCCGACTCTCCGGTGATCGCCGACTCGTC
>DATLVL010000331.1:0-18490 GCA_035577525.1 Gemmatimonadales bacterium
CACCGAATCGGCGAAGTAGGCCTCTTCGGCCGTCACGAGGTTACGCAGATCGGTCTTCATCGACGCGATGTACGCCTTCTGCTTGGTGTTAGCGAACTTCGGAATCGCGATCGCGGCCAGAATGCCGATGATCACGACCACGATCAACAGCTCGATGAGCGTAAAACCCTTCCGGTTCATCCACGTCTCCCTGTCAAAGAAAAGTATGGGCGCTTTGTATTCCGGCCCAGTAAGATGGCAAGGCTTGTGCCGTCCTTCACCTTGCTGTCAACATATTTTGTAGCAACGAGTTAGCCAATTGTCGGCCGGTCGCTCACGCAGGCTCCACTCGCGCTTTTTGCAAGTCGGGGAATGAAACGCGTGAAAAGCAAAACGGCGGGGATCACCCCGCCGCTAGCGTATTTCCAACTAAGCCCAAGGGCTTAGTTGCACTTTGGCTCGCCTTCCTTCGTCGCCGGCGCCACCGACGTGCTGCCGATGTAAATCGCGCACGTGTGCAGCGGGCTCGACAGGTTGGTGTTGGTGATATCGGCGTTCCAGCCGTCGCCGGTCACCGTGATCGTGCCGAGCACGTTGCCGGTCGTCACGGCGAAGTTCGTGCCCAGGTTGCTCGTGTACTTCACGGAATCGGCGAAGTAGGCCTCTTCAGCAGTGACCAGGTTGCGCAGATCGGTCTTCATCGACGCGATGTACGCCTTCTGCTTGGTGTTGGCGAACTTCGGAATCGCGATCGCGGCCAGAATGCCGATGATCACAACCACGATCAGAAGCTCGATCAGGGTGAAGCCCTTCCGGTTCATCGTGAGACTCCCGTACGAGAAAGTGTCCTGGGGCGCGCTGGCTAGCATGACAATGCAAAGCAAGGCCCGTGCCCAGTTCGCACTGCCATTTACCTCTCTGTCAGCAAATGACTTACGCTGTTAGGGAGCGGCCGCGGTGCTTGGCGAATCGCGCGTCTTGCATGGCACGCCCGAAAATGCGCAATCATGAATCGGTTTTCACGGTCGCGTTTCGAGACGCTCCGTGTACCACGGCGCCTCATAGGGAAACCACCGCGCAGCCGTGTCCGCCACCGCCAGCGCGCGCCCGCGCTCCCCACGCCCGAGCGCGAGGAGAAACTCGACCCGCAGCGCCACGCGCTCGCGGGGCAACTCCTGGCGCGCCCGCACGACCAGCGCCGCCGCGCCGGCCGTGTCGCCGCGGCCCATCAGAAAGAAGGCGTAGCCCGCGTTGAAATGCGGGTCCCCGGTGAACAGCGATTCGGCGCGCGCGTAGCGGACCCTGGCGCCGGCGGTATCCCCGGCGCCCGAGAGCACGGCGCCGGCGGACTGCTGGCCACGATACGACTCGGGGTGCTCGCCCAGGAGGGTCAACAGAAACATGCGGTTGTCGGTCCAGGCCGGTAGCCGCTCGAGACTCCGCGCCGCGAGCAGGGCGAGTACCGTCGTCGCCACAATGACGGCGCGCGAACGTGGCCAGCGCCCGGAGCTCCACACCAGCCCCGCGCCGAACAGGACCGCGGGGATGAGCACGGGGAGATACAGATCGCGCTCCGACAGCACGATCCCGGAGGGAAACAGCAGGTTCGATGTCGGGAGAGCGGCGATGGCCGCGGTCCCAGCGGCGAAGCTGATCGCCGGAGCCCGGCGACGCGCGGCGATCGTGAGCCAGACGATCCCGGCAAGGACACCTGCCCCGGCGAGCGCCTCGAGCGAGAGTCCCGTCCGGTAAGGAATGACTTGCGGCCCGTAATCCGACGACAACGTGACCGGATAGAAGAGCAGCACCGTAGCCCGCCACAGGGCCGGCAGCGCGATCGCCAACCGGGCGCCGGACCCCGCGCCGATGAAAGGAGCCGCGACGTCGGCGGCCGCGCTGTGGCCGACCCGCAGCCACACGAGGAAGTAGCCGAGCGTGGCCACCGCCAGCGCCGCGTAGAACGGTCGCGGATAGTGTGGTTCGTCCGCCGGCCGGAGCCAGTCGTCGAGCGCGATCAGGGCGATTGCCACCACGCCCCGCTCTTTGGAGACCATCGCCAGCAACGCGCAGAGGATCGCCGCCGCCCACAGGCGGCGCCGCGCGCACAGCAGCGCGCCCAACATGCCGAGCGCGGCGAACACTTCGCTGCGCGAGACGAGATTGGCAACCCCTTCCACGTGAACCGGATGCACCGCGAAGAGCAGCCCCGCAGTCACGGCACCCGCCGGGGGCAACCAGCGCAGCACCAGCAGGACGACGAGCAGGGAGGCAAACCCGTGCCACAGCGCGTTCTCCACGTGCATCCAAGCGGCGCTGCCGCGCGAAATGCTCCAGTCCACCGCGAAGCTGAGAATCGTGAGCGGGCGGTACAGCCCCGCCTCCGCGGGCGGCGGCCAGTAGGGTCGTCCGAATGCCGCCAGCGCCGCGCCGGGAGTATGGACGGCGGGATTGAGCAAGATGATGGCGCGATCGTCCTGGACGTAGTCGTACTTGACCGTGGGGAGATACAACGCCGTCCCCGCCGCCCAGACAGTGGCGTACAAAGCGAGACGCGCGCGCGTCACCGGTCGATCTTCCCTGACGGTCCGCTGAGCCGGCGCAGACGGACCAGGATCGATTCTGCGACGGCGGTGTCGCCACGCGCCACCGCCGTGCCGGCCTCATACTGGTAATAGTAGAGACAGCGGTAACAGAGCTGCTCCATGCGGTCGAGCAGCGAGTCGGCGAGCCGCGGCTGACCCACGGCGAACGCCGCGTCCGCCCCCTGGAGGAACACCGGAGGCACCCTGTCGAAAATGGCGGTCGACAGGCGGAACGCGTCGAGCGCCTTTGCGGGCTCATGATCGGTGAGGTAGATGCCGATCATCCGCGCCGGACCGCTGAAGGATTTCGGGGAGTTGTCCAGTACACTGAAGGCCACGGACCGTGAGTTCTTCCAGATGGGCACGCGCAACCATGTGCGCACTCCTCCGAGCACTGCGATCCCGCAGGCCGCCGTCCAGTACCAACGGGATGGGATGTCTCGAAGCCACGCCCCGGCCGCCAGCGCCAAGCCGACGCTAGGCAGGTACAGCGTCCGCTCGGCCACCAGCACGCCGGTCGGGAAGAACAGGTTGGCGACCGGGAGGAAGGCGATCGCGATCCACCCCAACCCGAACGCCTCGACGCGCCGACCACGCCGCCACGCCAGAGCAAGCAGCCCCGCCCACAAGACGAAGCACAGCACTCCGACGACGAACCGGGCGTCGAGCATCGATGTGACCAGGGTACGCTCGGCGGGTGAATAATCCACACGCAGTACCAGCGGGAAGACGAGCAGGCGGACGATGTCGGCGAAGGCCGCGATCGTCGTGAGCCGTACGGAGAGCGGGCTCGCCTCGATGAATACCGCGGCCAGGTGCTCCATCCTCGCGTAGGGATGGAGGATGGTCCAGCGGACGGCCAGGTAGGCAACGGCGATGACCACCCATCCGGCCGCATAGACGATTATGCGGCGCCGCTCGGGACGACCGATCCCGAGCATCCATCCCCAGACGATCAGAGCGGGCACCGTCGCAGCGGTCTCCTTGCAGAGGAGGCCAAGCACCAGAGCCCCGAGGCTCCACCACAGCCGATCGCCCTCGAGCGCGGCGTACACCGACAGGACCGTGAACAGCGCCGCCATCAGCTCGGCCCGCCCCACGATATTCGCCACCGCCTCCACGTGCAGCGGATGCACCGCGAAGATCACGCCCCCGAGCAATGCACCGCGGCCGGAGTCGGTGAGCCGCAGCAGCAACGCCGCCACCGCAACGCTCGCCCCGGCGTGCCACAGCAGGTTGACCGCGTGCATCCACATGACCGATTTCGTTTGCCAGTCGATCGCGTACGACGCGATCGGCAACGGCCGGTACATCGCGGCGCCGAGCCTTGGAGGCCAGTAGGACTGCCCGAACGCCTGCCACAGCTCGGACCAGTGATGCACCCAGGGATTGGTCGCGATGATGGAGACGTCGTCGAGCGCGAAGCTGTTCCACAGGGCGCCGAGGTAGACGACCACGGCGATCGCCGCAACGGAACCGTAGATCTGGCGGCGAGTGAGCGTCACGGATTGATCCGGCGCCGCGCGGCGTGAGCCGCGATGCTGTCCGCTGACGCGGAGTCGCCGCGCAACCGCGCGGCACCCACCTGGTTTGCGTAGCTCGCGGGACATTGCGGACAGATCTGATCGGCGACGACGAGTAATGAATCAGCCAACGACGGGCGTTTCAGTGTGAAGGCGGCATCCGCGGCGGCGAGATAGACCCGTTGATCGCGCTGGTACAGCTCGGTCGACTGCAGGAAAGCGGCCAGCGCCTTGTCGGTCTGGCGGGTCCACAAGAACTGCCAGCCGGCCAGATCCCAGGTGTGGTAGGAGAGCGGCGCGTCCTCGAGCAGGCTCGCCGTGGCGTGCGCGTTGTCGCGCCAGGCCGGGATGCGCCACGCGGTGCGCGCGCCGCCGAGCAGGAACAGCGCGGCTGCGACCAGCGCCAGCGACCGGCCCTGAAGGTTGCGCAGCGCGCCGCCCAGCGCGAGCGCCAGCCCGGCCGACGGCAGATACAGCGTGCGCTCGGCAATGAGCACGCCGACCGGGAACACCAGGTTGGCGACCGGAGAATATGCGATCGCGATCCAGCCCAGGCCGTACGCCTCGAGCGCCCGGCGGCGCTTCCAGGCGAGCACCAGGAGTGCTCCCCAAATCGCCACAACCAGTATCCCGACGAGAAACCGCGCATCCAGGAGCGCGGTCACCGCCGTACGCTCGGCCGGCGAGTAATCGGCCCGCAGGTGCAGCGGGAAGAGCAGCAGCCGGGCGACATCGCCCAGCGCGGCGACGGCGGTGAGCCGCACGGTGAGCGGCGACGCGCCGTTGAACACCGGCGCCACGGCGACGATTCCCGAGCCGTACGATCGGAACACGACGTAGCGCAGCACGAAATAGCCGATCGCCACCACTGCCCAGCCCGCGACGAACCCGGCGAGACGACGCCGCGCCGGCAGCGGCCGCAGCCCAAGCATCCACGCGAACACGATCAACGCCGGCGTGACGATCGCGTTCTCTTTGCTCAACAACCCGCACGCGAACGCTGCCGCGCTCAGCAACGGCCGCTCGTACTCGAGCGCCGCGAAGACGGCGAGGAGCACGAACACGCCGGCCATTAACTCGTTGCGCCCCACTACGTTAGCAACCGCTTCCACGTGCACGGGATGCACCGCAAACAGCACACCGGCGATGAGCGCCGCGGCGTCACCGGCCCAGCGGCGCGCAAGATGCGCGACCAGGAGCGTGGCCGCGACATGCCACACGACGTTGACGAGATGGAACCACACCACCAAGCCGACCATCCAGTCGAGCGCGTAGGTCGCGACGGCCAGCGGACGATAGACGGTGGTGTTGAGGTTGCCCGCCCAGTACGACGCGCCGAACGCACGCCACAGTCCCGACGGCGCGCGCACCAGCGGATTGAGCACCACGATGTAGATGTCGTCGAGCGCAAACCGATTGAGGAGCGATGGGAGATTCGCGACGAACGCGCTTCCCGCAACGGCGAAGTAGAGCCGCCGGGAATTCACCGCTGCACCTGGAACAGTGCTTTCCCGCCGGGCCACACGTGCACGGCGGTGAGCCACCCCGGGAAAGCGCCCAGCAGCGCGTTCAGCTCCTGGTCCGAGCCTCCGCCGAATCCCGTCAGCAGCACGTGGGTGACGCCCATGCGCTCGAGATAGGCGCGATGCGCCGCCGGCGTGGGCTGCACCCATTGGCCTTCGTGATACCCATAGACATAGAACGGCACCGCGGTGTGCCGTGTGTAGAGCCACACCAGCGCCTCACCGTCTGACGCGAGCACGGCGTTGGCCGGCAGCGTCGTGAGGGTGGGCAGCATCTCGTGGAACGCGCCGTTCGCCTGCACGTAAGCGTTTCTCCACCCGCGGTGGGCGAGGCCGGTCGATTCCTGGATCACGTAGCCGACCACGATGGCGGCGGCCACCAGTCCCACCGGGATATGCCAGCGCCGGTCGCGCTGGTAGAGCCGCACCGCGCCCGCCGTCCAGATGAGGGCAATCCACGGCAGCACCGCCCACTCGAAGCGATCGGGATCGAACGGCCAGACGGCGAGGATGGCGAAGTATCCGACGAGAGTGAACGCGATCGCCGATCGCCGCCACATCACCCACCATCCGTATGCGCCGACGAGCAGCGCCGCCAGCCCGAAGCCGAGGTACAGTGGCCGCGACCCCACCCACGCGAGCGTGATCGTGGCGGCGGGCCGCGCCAGATCGGGAATGCTCCTGGCGTAGGCGCTGAGCCCGCTCTGCTTCACCACTTCCCCGTAATTGCCGTAGTTGATCGCCATCCCGGGGTCGATGCCGTGCGCGTGAGCCGCCGCCCACCACGCCCACCCGAGCGCCGCCAAGGCGACCGGCAGCGCAGCAAGGGCGACATGCTTCAGCGAGGCTTTCCGCACCACGAGCAGGAAACCCACGACGCCGGCGCCCGCGGCGACGCCGATGGACCGCGTGAGCAGCGCCAGTGCGGCGGCGCTGCCCGCGAGCACCGCGCTGAGAGCGACCGACCCCGAATCGGACGCGACATCGGCCCCGACCACAGCGAGGGCGAGCCACAGCCCGAACAGCGGCTCGGCGTACAGCGCCGTCTGCAGTACGAGACACGGGATCGCCAGCGCCGCCGCCGTTACCACGGCGGGAGCGAGCCAGCGGGGGGCGCCGGCCCCGAGGAGCTCGCTGCGCGCGGCGTGCCACGCGATCAGCGCCGCGGTGAGCGCCGCAATGAGGACGTTCAGAACCTTGGCGGCGAATCCCGCGGTGTCGACCGACATCGTGCCGAAGAACGGCATCAGGACGAGCGGGTAGACCGGCGGGTAATGCACCACCGCCGGGGTGCCGGGCAGATGCGGGTGAACGTACCCCTGCCCGTGCGCGAGGGCGATCGCCGCGCCGGCGTACAGCCCGTCGTCGTACGACACACCGATGAGCGCGCGGTTGAGTGAGAGCGCCCTGCCTGCCAGAACGAGCGAGCCGACGATCAGCGCGGATCGGGCGGCGCTGGTCACTGCCGGCGCCAGTCCCCGCCCGGCGGCAACAGGTTGAAGCGCAGGATGTGCCACAGCGCCGCCAGCCCGTCGCGCCAGGTGATCTTCTTCCCCTCGGCGTAGGTGCGGCCGCTATACGTGATCGGCAGCTCCCAGATGCGGGCGCCCGCCTGAGCGAGCCGGGCGGTGATCTCCACTTCGAAGCCGAACCGGTCCGACGTCAGCGGCAGCCGCTGCAGCAGATCGCGCCGCACCAGCTTGTAGCACGTCTCCATGTCGGTGAGGTTCAGATTGGTGAACATGTTGGAGACGAGCGTAAGCACCCGGTTGCCTATCGAGTGCCAGAAAAACAGGACGCGATGCGGGCCGCCCTGAAAGCGCGACCCGTACACGGCGTCGGCCCGCCCATCGCGGATCGGCGCGAGCAACCGCGGCAGGTCCGTCGGGTCGTATTCGAGGTCGGCGTCCTGCACCACGACGACGTCGCCCGTCGCCGCCGCGATCCCCGAGCGCAATGCCGCGCCCTTGCCGCGGTTCTCCGGGTGGTGGATGACGCGCTGCAGCGCGCCCCGGGACGCCAGCCGGTCGAGCACCGCTCCGGTCCCGTCCTTCGAGGCGTCGTTCACGGCGATCACCTCGAGGCGCAGCGGCAGCTCGTGCAGCCGGTCCACGATCTGCTCCACCGTGCTCGCTTCGTTGTAGGCGGGCACGATCACCGAGAGGGTGAGTTCGTTCATGCGGGACGCTCGCCCACCGCGATCAGCGACTGACCCAGTCGCCAGGGGAGCAAGCGTTCGAGGCGGAACAGCGGCACCAGCGCGTCAAACCAGCGCAGCGACCCGGTCGGGATCAGCTCGCGTCTGAGCACCCGCCCCGTGAACCACCACCCCGGGATCCCGGCCATGTTGAAGTATTCGAGGTGCCGCATGCGAAACCCCGCAGCCGCGTATTTCTGCCGCAGCTCCGACGGCGTGTAGCGGCGGAAGTGTCCCAGGGCCCGGTCGAGCGTGCCGTAGATCGCGGGGAGCGACGGCACGAGCAGCACGAGGCGGCCCCCCGGCTGCAGCAGCTGAAACATCGAGGCGAGCGACAGCTCGTCTTCGCGTACGTGCTCCAGCACGTTGAGGCAGATGATGGTATCGAGCCGTTCGGCCTGGAGTTCGCCGTCCGTCGCCGGGAGGCGCAGTGCCATGACGCGCACCTGCGGCTGTCCGGCAAACCGCGCGCGCAGCCGCTCCAGGTAGCCGGCGTTGGTATCGGACAGCACCACGCGCTCGCAGTCGGTCAGAAACGCCGACATCGTCCCCACGCCCGCCCCGATCTCGAGCACGCGGCGCCCGACCCACGGCAGCACCCGCTCGATCAGCCAGGCGTTGTAGCGGGGAGCGGCGGCAGCCAGCCGCTCCAGCGTTTCGATCCCGACGGGATCGTCTTCAGCCCGCGGCGGGGGGGGTGGCATCGCCCTCGTAGCGGCTGAGCTTGCGGTACAGGGTCGAAGGATCGATACCGAGCACCTCGGCGGCGCGGCTCTTGTTCCCGCCCTCCGACTGCAACACCCACGTGATATAGGCGCGCTCGATCGTCTCGAGCGTGGGGTTGGCGTGCGGGTGCTCGGCGACCAGCGGCTCGGCGCGGCGCTCGGTCAGCTTGGCGGGCATCGCCGACAGGGGAATCAAGTCCCCTTTGGTGAGGACCACGGCGCGCTCCATGGCGTTCTCCAGCTCGCGCACGTTGCCGGGCCATTCGTAGACCTTCACGGCGTCCATCGCGTCGGCGGCGAGCCGCTTCGGCGGCGACCCTTGCTCCTTGGCGATGCGCTCGAGAAACGCGAGGACGAAGACTTCGATGTCGTCGCGCCGCTCGCGCAGCGGCGGCAGGTGGATGGCGATCACGTTGAGCCGGTAATAGAGATCGGTCCGGAACCGACCCCGCTTGATATCGTCTTCCAGGTCGCGGTTGGTGGCCGCGACGACGCGCACGTCGACGGGGATCGCTTCGGTGCCGCCCACGGGAATCGCTTCGCGCTCCTGCAGCACGCGCAAGAGCTTCACCTGCGTGGCGGGCGCCATCTCTCCGATCTCGTCGAGGAAGAACGTCCCACTCCGCGCCGCCGCGAACAGTCCCTGCTTGTCGCGCACCGCGCCGGTGAACGATCCTTTCACGTGGCCGAACAGCTCCGACTCGAGCAGGCTCTCGGGCAGCGCGCCGCAGTTGAGCGACATGAACGGCCCCTCGCTGCGCGACGAGATCTCGTGGATGTAGCGGGCGATCACTTCCTTCCCGGTGCCGGACTCCCCCTGGATCAGCACCGTGCTCTCCGTCGGGGCGACCTGCTCTGCCAGCTTCAGCACGTCGGCGAAGGTGCGCGACTTGCCGAGCGGCTTGTCGAAGCGCGAGCGCTCGCGGCGCCGGATCTCCTGCTTCAGCTGCTTGTTCTCGGTGCGCAGCCGCCGGTGCTCCGCCGCGCGGCGGCAGATCGCGACCAGGTCGTCGTTGGAGAACGGTTTCTGGATGTAGTAGAACGCACCCTCGTTCACGGCCTGGATGGCGCTCTGCAGCGACGCCTGGGCCGTCATCAGGATCACCGGGGTCTCCGGATCCTGCTGGCGCACGGCGGTGAGGATGTCGATCCCCGTCACCTGCGGCATGCGCACGTCGGTGAGCACGATGTCGGGATCGGTGGCCTTGATCTGCTCCAGCCCCGCCTTGCCGCCCTGCGCGGTGGTGACGTCGAATCCCTGGTTCTTGAGCAGGATGCGCAGCGTGTCGAGGATGGCGGATTCGTCGTCGATGATCAGCAGCGACGGCGTGTCAGCGGTCGTCATGCGGCTTCTTCCTTCCGGCGCGCCGCCGGGAAAAACACGGTGAACGTCGTTCCCTGTCCCGCGATCGAGTCGACCAGCACCATGCCGCGGTGCGCGACCACGGCGCGCTGCACGATTGCCAGGCCCAGCCCGGTGCCGCCGGGCCGCCCGGTGACGAACGGCTCGAACAACCGCTCCCGCACCGTGTCGGGGATCCCCGGCCCGTTGTCGCTCACGCGCAGCGTGACGGGGTTCTCGATCGTGATCCCGGCGGGGACGTCCTCCGGCGCCAGGCGGCCGGCATACAGCGCCACGTGCACGCCGGGGCCTTTGGCCTGCACGGCGTTGAGCACCAGGTTCGACACGACGCGGTGCAGCAGATCCTCGTCGCCCTCCATCGGCGTCGGTCCACCGGCGATCTCGATCAGCGCCTCGGCCGGGCAGTCGGGATGCTGGCGCACCACCCGGACTGCAGCCGTGGCCACGCTGCGCAGGTCGACGGTGTGGTATTCGGTGACCCGCACGCGCGAAAAGTCGAGGAACTCGGACAACAGGCGGCTCAAGCGGTCGCTCTCGCGCACGATCAGACCGGCGAGGAATTTCTCGTCGGGATTGGTGCGGGTGGACCGGGCCAGCTGCTCGACCGATGACCGGATCGAGGCCAGCGGGTTCTTGATCTCGTGGGCCAGGCTCGCCGACAGCTCGGCGACCGCCTCGAGGCGCTCCGCCCGCAGGTGCAGCTCCTCGAGCCGCTTCGAGTCGGAGATGTCGGTGAAGATCGCGGTGACCCGCGGCGGCAGGCCGCCGCTCCCCGAGATGGTCGTGGTAGTGAGGCCGACGGGGAACGAGCGCTCGCCGCGGCGCACGGTCGCTTCCACGCGCATCAGCCGGATGCCGCGCCGCGCCGTCGCCGCCACCGCCGCCCAGAACTCCGGCGAGAGGCGCGCCAGCTCCGGCAGAAACGTGCGCCCCAGCCACTCGCGCGCCCGGAAGCCGAGGATCTGCTCCGCGGCGGGGTTGGAGAACAGCAGCTTGCCGTCGGCGTCCACCGTCAGCACGCCGCTCACCAGGTTGTGCAACACGTCGCTCGCCTCGAGCCGGGCCTGGCGCAGCTCGCCCGCCAGCGCCTCGTGCTCCGCCGTCATCACCTTGATGCGGCTCGCGAAGTAGGCGGGAACCGCGGCGACGAGGGCGAATAGCCCCAGCTGGATCCACACCGTCCCGCTGACCGGGAGGGAGTGGCCGAACAGCAGGTCCGCGAGGTAGGCGAGCCCGGCCAGCACGGTGATCAACGCGGTGCCACCCGGCGGCATCAGCACCGCGGTGACGGCGATGACCGGGACGTACAGGCTCTGGAAGTCGCTCTCCGGCCCGCCGGTCACGTGCACGACGGCGGTCACCAGGGCGACGTCGAACACCGCCTGCAGGTAGAGGAACGTCCGCCGGGCGGGCTGGTCGCGGACGTGGGTGTGCCAGTACGAGGCGCCGGTGAAGATGAGGGTGGCGACGAGCAGGATCGACGTGACGAGGATGTTGAGCGGCGCCGTCACCTGCACCCGGAAGGCGGCGCTCAGGTAGATCGCGATGGCGACGGAGAAGCGCCACAAATAGACCAGCCGCAAGAGACTGCGGGGCGACGGCATGACGGACGCTTTGGGGGCCCTGCTCAACCAGCGCATCCAACCTCTGACGTTACTGGGGCCGAGAGACCGGCTCGGGGCGGATAACTATTGGATTCGGTCTCGCAGAATGCAAGAACCGGAACGTCCGCGAGTCTCAAATGCATGACGGGCCCCGAGTTCGGGGCCCGTCAGGAGCGATGGTGACGCTCGTTGCTTACTGCACCGCGTTCACCATGTCGAAGATCGGGAGGTACATGGCGACGACCATGCCGCCCACGACCACGCCGAGCACGACGATCATGATCGGCTCCATGAGCGAGAGCAGCGTACTCACGGCGGCATCCACTTCCTCGTCATAGAAGTCGGCGATCTTGGACAGCATCTCGTCGAGACCGCCGGTCTGCTCCCCGACGGCGATCATCGAGATCACCATCGGCGGGAACACCTTGGAGCGCTGCAGCGGCGCCGAGATCGTGTCGCCGCCCGCGATCGACTGGCGCGACTCCATCACCGCGTTGTGGATCACCATGTTGCCGGCGGTGCGGGCCGTGATCTCCAGGCCGTCGAGAATCGAGACGCCGGACGAGATCAGGGTGCCAAGGGTGCGGGTGAAGCGCGACACCGCCGACTTGCGCAACAGGTCGCCGAGCACGGGGAAGCGCAGCAACAACGCGTCGATCTGCAACCGTCCCGCGGCGGTCTTGTAATAGCGCGTGAGCGCGAATACGCTGAAGCCGACGACGCCGATGATGGCCCACCAGTAGCCCTTCAGGACATTCGACATCCCGATCACGATGCGGGTGGGGAGCGGCAGGTCCATGTTCACCGAGGCGAACATGTTCTGGAACGTCGGGATCACGAAGATGAGGAGCACCGCCACGGCGACGACGGCGACCGTCATGATCACGGCCGGATAGACCATCGCGCCCTTCACCTTGCGGATGATGGCGTCGTTCTTTTCGAGGAACTGGGCGAGCCGCTGCAGAATGGTGTCGAGAATACCGCCCGCTTCACCGGCCGCCACCATGTTGACGTACAGGTCGCTGAACGCTTTGGGGTGCTTGCGCAGCGCGTCGGCCAGCGTCTGGCCGCTCTCCACGTCGTACACCACCTGGCGGGTGACGCCGGCGAGCGTCTTGTTCTCGGTCTGCTGCGCCAGGATGTCGAGCGCCTGGACCAGCGGCAATCCGGCGTTGATCATCGTGGCGAACTGCCGGGTGAAGACCACCACGTCGCGCGTCTTCACCCCGCCCCCGAACTTCGGCATCGACATCGCGCGCGGCGCCACCCGCACCTGCACCACCACCAGGCGGTTCTTCCGCAGATGGGCGACGACGTCGTCTTTGGTCGGAAGGTCGACCGAATCCTTCACCAGGTCGCCCTTCAGATTGCGCGCAGTGTACTCAAAGATCGGCATGGATCATCCTCCGACGGGACACGCGCTAGCGGCGCGCGGCCACTTTTGCTCCACCTGCGGTGCCGCTGGGCATCCCGGTACCTTCGTCGACCGGGGCCTCACCGATCATCCGCAGGAATTCGTTGGGATCGCCTGACACCCGGAGACACTCGTCCTTGATCACGTCGCGCTGCATGTACAGCTGATACAGCGCGTCGTTCAGCGTCTGCATACCGTGCTTCTTGCCCGCCTGCATCGACGAGTAGATCTGGTGCACCTTGTCGTCACGGATCAGCGCCCGGATCGCCGGGGTGCATACCATGATTTCCGCCGCCATCACCCGCCCGCGGCCCTTGGCCTTCTGCAGTAGCGTCTGCGTGACCACGCCTTCGAGCACGAACGCCAGCTGCGCCCGGATCTGCGGCTGCTGGTGCGAGGGGAAGATGTCGATGATGCGGTTGATCGTTTCGGCCGCGGAGTTGGTGTGCAGCGTCGCGAACGCGAGGTGGCCCGTCTCGGCGATGGTCAGCGCGGACTGCGTCGTCTCGAGATCGCGCATTTCGCCGATCAGCACGACGTCGGGGTCCTGGCGCAGCGCGTATTTCAGCGCCGCCGCGAAGCTGTTGGTGTCGGTTCCCACCTCGCGCTGATTCACGAGGCACTGCTGGTGGCGGTGGATGAACTCGATCGGGTCTTCCACCGTGATGATGTGCCCCTTCAGCTCCTTGTTGATCTTGTCGATCATCGCCGCCAGCGTCGTGCTCTTGCCCGAGCCGGTCGGCCCGGTCACGAGCACCAGACCGCGCGGCCGCTCCGACAGCTTGGCCACGATCGGCGGCAGGCCGAGCTCGTCGAAGGTGCGAACGTTGAAGGGAATCTGCCGGATCACGAGCGAGACGCAGCCGCGCTGCTTGAAGCAGTTGCCGCGGAAGCGGGCCAGGTTCTGGATGCCGAAGGAGAAGTCCAGCTCGTTTTCCGTCTCGAACCGCTTTTTCTGGTTCTCGGTCAGCACCGAGTAGGCCAGCGACAGCGTGTCTTTCGGAGTGAGCACTTCCTCGGTCGAGGCGCTCGTGATATCGCCGTCCACGCGCAGCTTGGGACGCTCCCCGGCGACGATGTGCAGGTCGGAGGCGTCCTTTTCTATCATTTCCTCGAGCAGCGCTCGAAGGTTTACCGGCATGGCGCGATCTCCTTCACGCGGCGGTTTCCTTCACGACTTCATCCAGCGTGGTGACGCCCCGCTTCACCTTCACCAAGCCGTCCATCCGCAGGGTCAGCATGCCTTCTTCAACGGCGGCCTGTGTCATCTCCTCGGTCGATGCCCCCCGCAGGACGTTGCGCCGCAGCGCGCTCGTCATCGTCATCACCTCGTAGAGCCCTTGACGACCCTTGTAGCCGGTGCCGTTGCAGGTATCGCAGCCCGTGCCCTTGAAGAATGGCCCCTGGTTGCGGTCGATGCCGAAGGCGTGCATCTCTTCGTCGGTGTAGTTCCACTCTTGCTTGCAGTCGACACAGATCCGCCGCACCAGGCGCTGCGCCACGATGATGTTCACCGCGCTCGCCACGTTGAACGGCTCGATCCCCATGTCGATCATGCGGGTGATGGTCGAGGGCGCGTCATTGGTGTGCAGCGTCGACAGCACCAGGTGGCCCGTGAGCGCCGCCTTGATCGCGATCGACCCCGTCTCGAGGTCGCGGATCTCGCCCACCATGATGATGTTCGGGTCCTGGCGCAGGAACGCCTTCAGTGCCGCCGCGAACGTCATTCCGACCTCGTTGCGCACCAGCACCTGGTTGATCCCCATCAGGTTGTACTCGACGGGATCCTCGGCGGTCATGATGTTCACTTCGATCGTGTTGATCCTCGACAGCGCCGAGTACAGCGTCGTGGTCTTGCCCGACCCCGTCGGCCCGGTCACCAGCACCATGCCGTAAGGATTGAGAATCGCCTTGAGCAGGTCGGACTCTGCCTTGGGCTCGAAGCCGAACTTCGACAGGTCGAAGGTCAGGTTGCCCTTGTCGAGGATCCGCAGCACGATCTTCTCGCCGAACAACACCGGCAGCGTCGACACGCGGAAATCGATGACGCGGTGCCCCATCTTCAGCTTGATGCGCCCGTCCTGGGGCACGCGGCGCTCGGCGATGTTGAGCTGCGCCATGATCTTCACGCGCGACGTCAGCGCCGCCCGCATCTTGATCGGCGGCTTCATCACTTCATGCAGCGCGCCGTCCACACGGTAGCGCACCCGCATCTCGTGCTCAAACGGCTCGATGTGAATGTCGGAGGCGCCCCGCTTCACCGCGTCGGTGAGCAGGCCGTTGATCAGCTTCACGACTGGCGCGTCCTCAGCCAGCTCGGAAGCCTTGACCTCATCGTCCATCTGCTCTTCGACGACCTCGAGGTCTTCCGAGCCCTGGTCTTCGACGCTCTTGAGGAGACTCGCGAGCTGGGCGTCCGACTGCTGGTAGTAGCGGTCGATCGCGTTGCGCAGCGTGTACTCGCCCGCGATCACCGGGAAGATGTCGCAGCGCGTGATGAACTTGATGTCCTCGATCGCCGCCACGTTGTTGGGATCGGCGATCGCGATCGTCAGCGTGCGGCCCTCGCGTTTGAGCGGCAGCACCGTGTATTTGTTCGCGATATCGGGGGTGATCAGCTTGAGAATCTTGGGGTCGACCTCGAAGCGCGACAGGTCGACGGCCGGCATGCGGTACTGCCGGGCCAGCATCTTGGTGATCTCGGTTTCTTCGATGAAGCCGAGCTTCACCAGCGTGTATCCAAGCCGCATGCCGGAACTGCGCTGCTCCGCCAGGGCGCGTTTCAGCTGGTCCGACGTGATGAGACCGTCGCGGACCAGAATGTCACCCAGCTTATCGGGGGAGAGTGCTGCGGTCGTCGTACGCAACTCGTTGAATTAGAATGAACTAAACTACTGGGGGACTTCGGTGTGTCAAGGCGGAGCACCCGAAAATGTGACGTAAGGTCGCAAGGCGTCCAACAGTTTGGGCCCGATCCCCGCCACGCTGTCCAGCCGTCCCATGTTTCCGAACGCGCCATGCTGCTCGCGCCAGGCGACGATGCGCTGAGCGAGGGCGGGACCAACGCGCGGCAATCGTGTGAGGGCGATCACATCGGCACGGTCGACGTCGATTTTCTCCCCCGGAGACAAGGGCCGAGCAAGCTCCGCAGATCTGCGGGCCGCCTCCTGCAACGCCGCAGTCGAGGGACTGTCGCTGAACGAGAGACGAACATCCCCGGGAGCCCGGGACGGAGCGGGGGAAAGAACCAGCCGCACGGCTGCGCCGGCGAGAGCCAGGCCGGCGAGGAACAGCGCTGCACGCTTGTCATCCACTGAGCGACAGTAATGACAGTCTGCAAAAGGGGGAGACCCGATTCACGCGGAGCGGACCGGAAGTAAACGGATTCGCTGCCCTACTGCCCCGCTTCCCTGATCAGTGCCATCGCCACATCGCCCACAATCTGCAGTGAGTTTGCACTCACTTTGTCCAGCGTGTCGTTGAGGGTGTGCCAATATGGATAATTGAAATCGACCACGTCGATCGCGTGGATGCCCGCCTGCTGCAGCGAGACGTGGTCGTCGATCAGCGTGTAGCGCACCTGCGGGATGAAGGTGTCGCCGTACCCCAACGCGCTCGCCGTCTTCCATACGCGGTCCACCACTTCCGGCGCCACCGACTGGCTGTTTCCTTCGACATTGATGTCGAGGTTCTTGTCTCCCACCATGTCGAACAGTACGCCAAAGAGCGGCGGGTACCCACTCGGCTGGTGCGCGGCGAACCAGCGCGAGCCGATGAGCACGTCGTTCGAGTCGGCAAAGTTGCCGTAGTCCTCGCCGTCCACGAACAACAGGTCCACGCCGACGGTGGCGGGCTTCGCTTTCAGTGCGTCCGCGACCCCGAGCAGCAGCGCCACCCCCGAGGCCCCGTCGGATGCCCCCAGCACCGGCTTCTTGCGATCGGCGCTGTCCGCGGCCTGGTCGGCGACGGGACGCGTGTCCCAGTGCGCCAGATAGAGAATCCGCTCCACCGCCTGCGGCTGGAAGCGGGCGAAGAAATTGCGCAGGTGCATCGTCTTGCCGGATGCGTTACGGTGCTCGATGTCCTGCACCCACACCGTGTCGGCCCGGGCCTTGAGCTGCGCCAGGATCCAGTCGCCGGTCTGCTCGTGCGCCGGCGTCCCCGGAATGCGATAGCCGAACTGCACCTGCTTCTGCAGGTAGGTGAACGCCTTCGCTCCGTCGAACTCGCGCACCGGGGGTTTGGCGCGCGCGCCGCACGCCAGCGCCGCCGCCCCGACCACCGCCGCCACCATCCCCCCCAGCCAGACGACGCGACGGCTCATCGCATCTGCCCCACGTTGGTGTTGAGCTGCACGAACGCCGTCAGCGTGAGCTGCGAGACCTTGCGGTTGATCTGCCGCTCGTCGTCCAGGTCGTAGGCCACCTGCAACCCCGCGCTGAGCGTGGGCGGGAAACTCGTATCCAGCGTCAACTGTCCCTCGCTGTGGCGGCTGTCGACGTACGGCACGCAGGCTCCCTGCCCCGCCGACTGGAGGCAGGTGGCGTTGAGCGCGTAGGAATAGCGTGCCGTCGTCCGGATCGACGTCTTCAGCTTGAGGATCGCGGGCGGCGGCCGCCACGCGAAAGATACGCTGGCGTTGCGCTGGGTGTGCGTCGTCCGGAACGTGTTGCCGGCCGTGATCAGGTCGCTGACCACCCGGGTCGCGTCAAACGAGGTCAGCACGCCCTTCGCCCAGGACGCAGTGACGCTGGGCGAGATGCTGTGATCCTTGCTGATCGACGTCGCAAGGCCCGCGCTGACCTCTCCGGAGAGGCTCGACTGTGTGTTGGTCACGTCGTGATAACGCACCGACAGCTGCGCCGTCAGTCCCGACAGCACCAGCCCCAGGCTCGAGCGCGACGGTGACACCGTCCAGCTGAGCGTGCCCGACGGCCATTCGCGCACCGCGGTGCTGATCGGAACCAGGTCGGTGAGCCGCAGGATCAGCGTCTGGCCCCTCGTCTGCTGATAGAGGCCGGTGAGCCGGAATCCCAGCGGCAGGCCGAGGGTGGTGGTGGCCCGCGTGGTCGCCGTGTTCGTCGCCGATGTCGGCAGCGCGCCGCTCTGGCTCAGGAATCCGCCGAACCCGACGACCGCGAGCTGATAGCCGAGCGAGGGCGTCGCCGCGACGCCGCTGAACGTCGACGTGCGGTCGCGGCTGTACGCGATGTCGATCAGCGTCACCTTGCGCAGCCAGCGGGTGACGCGCGCCGAATCGCCGAACAGGCCCCGCCCCAGACGGCCCAGATCGACCTGCGTGCCGAGCTCGGCATGCTGGCTGTTGCTGTACGACGTCGGCAGGTGAAAGGCGCCGGCGCTGTCGCCCAGGTCGCGAATCGGCGCGCGCCCGTTGGGATCGCGGATCAGGACGAAACTGGTCGAGAACGCGGCGCGCGGCCGCAGCCAGGGTGTGAGGTTCGGCGTCAGCCCGGAGAACGTCCCGATCGTGCGCCGCGACTCGAATCCGACGTCGACGCCGAGCAGCGAGCGGCGGGCCAGGCCCGCCACGCGGGCGATGGTGCTCGAGTCGCCGTAGTC
>DATLVL010000332.1:0-4193 GCA_035577525.1 Gemmatimonadales bacterium
CGGGTGATCACGCGGATCGTGGCCGGGAAGCGGAACAACGGGTGAATGGAATCGATCGGCTGCGTTTCCTCGACCGTGACGTGGAGGGTCTTCGTCGGCGCATCCCAGTGGCGTGCGAACTTGACCTGGGGAAAGCCGATCCCGTACGCCCACTGGTCGAAGAACCAGTCGAGATCGCAATTGCACGTCTTCTCCATCGCGATCGCGTAATCCGGCGTCGTGACGGCCTTGTAAGCGTTGTCGACGAGGAAGCGGTGCATGCCCGCCCAGAACAGCGAGTCACCGAGCAGCCGGCGCAGCTGGTGGGCGACCTGCGCCCCCTTGGGGTAGACGTGGCCGCTGAAGAACAGCGCGATCGGATCGGTGCCCATGTACTTCCCCCACACGAGCGCGCGCACTTCGTTCTGGTCGGCGTCCATCGCGGCCTTCTGCTGGTCGCCCCATTCGAGGTCGGCGGCGTCCCAGCCGCGCGACTTCTCGTTCTGTACCGACTCCATGTAGGTGGTGATGCCTTCGTTGAGCCAGATGTCGGCCCAGTCGGCGGTGGTGGTGAGGTCGCCGAACCACTGGTGCGCCAGCTCGTGCGCCACGAGGCCGCGCGCGTCCCCCTCGGGCATGCTGCCGGCGGGCGTCAACGCGAGGTCGGTCTGCGTCGTCGCCGACACGTTTTCCATGCCGCCGTAGGTGAAATCGGGAATGATCGACTGATCGTACTTGGCCCACTGGAACGGCACGCCCAACACCTGGGAATAGATCTCGATCATCGACGGCGTCTCACCAAAGGAGCGCCAGGCGGAGTTCGTCGTGTCGGGATACGTGTAGTACTCGACCGGGATGCCGCGCCACTGGTCCTTCAGAATCACGAACGGCCCGATCACGACCGAGTAGAGGTAGGTCGATGCGGCCTTTTCCTGCGTCCAGTGCCAGACCCGCTGCTTCCCGGCGGGAGCCGGCGTGACGTCCACCAGACGCCCGTTCGACAGCACCACGAGCCCTGAGTCGGCGGTGACGAAGAAGTCCCAGGTCGTCTTGTCGTTCGAATAGTCGTAGGTCGGGATCCAGGCGCGCGTTTCGGTCGCCTCGCCCTGGCTCCAGATCACGTTGCGCCGCGGCACGAAGTACAGCCCGCGCTCGGGGAAGCCGTGGTAGGTGAGCGTGAACTCGACGGTATCGCCGGCGGCGGCGCGACGGCCCAACCGCACGGTGACGTGGCTCGTATCGAACGCGAACTTGAGCACCCGTCCCCGCGCGTCGGTCGCCTTGTCGATGGTCAGGTTTTCGGCGTCGAGTCGCAGCGTGTCGGTTGCGGTGGTGATCGCGACCCGCGTGGTGACCTGGCCGTGCAGCTCACGCTGCGCCGGGTTGAAGCCGATACGCATCGTCTGGTGCAGCAGGTCGAAGCGGCGGGGCTCCTGGGGCCAGACGCGCGGCGGGACGTAGGCGCCGACGACGCCGGTGGGACGCTGGGCGGCGAGGGGAACGGCGCCGAGCGCGAGCGCGGCGAACGGGACGAAACGGGACAGCATCGTGGCCTCCCTGGTGTTCGCCTCACCCCCTGTCCCCCTCTCCCCCTCGCTCTGCTCGGGGCAGGCTCTTCGGGAGAGGGGGCACGAGAATCGGGCGAGTGCGAGGACTACTGAGATGAGGTCATGGGTTCGACGGCTGGAGCTGCGGCGCGGGTTGTTGTGATATGCTGGCGCGGAACTCGCGGCTGTTCTTCGTGATCGAATCGGCGATGGCGATCGCCCGCGTGGCGGCCGGGGGATCGCTCTTCTGCAACGCCTGCGCGAGCACCTCGTAAATCAACCCATACGTGACGAGAATGCCTTCCGACGGGCGGTCGACCCAGCCGCGCGGGCGCGCCCGCGCCGCGGCGGCAAAGTGGTACACGTCGAAGCCCAGCGCCTTGGAGCGCGTAATGTTGACGAAGCCGAAGCCCGGCATCGGCAGAATGCTGTCGTTCTGGGCGAGCTGCGTCAGGCGCAGTGCCCGGGCGAAACCGTTGCCTTCGAGCCAGGGGGTGAGGCCGAACTCGTCGGCGTACGTCCCCACGGTGCGCGAGAAGTAGATCGGCCGCTTGCCCAGCTGGTCGCGCATCGCGCCCAGCACCACCACGTCGGCGCGCTCGAGGTAGCCCTGTCCGTTGCCCAGCGGATGCACCTGGTCGGGGTCGAGCGTCACCTGCACGTTCCCGAACGTGAGCACCTGCTTCTTGTCGAGCGGATAGTAGAGCTGCATGCTGTCGAGCTGCTCGTCGGAAAAGCTCAGCACCTTGCCTTCGGGCTTGGGCCAGGTGCGGTTGCGGTAGATCGCCGGCCCCGCCGCCGCGTCGTACGTCTCGACCGGCCGGCGCTGCATTTGGCGCAGATACCAGTCGGTGTTGGCGAGCGACAGGTTGATGATCACCACGTCACGGCGCACGCCCTCGACCTCCTGCGCATACCACAGGGGGAAGGTGTCGTTGTCGCCCGCCGTCACCAGAATCCCGTACGGCTCGACGGAATTCAGTAGATCTACGGCGAAATCGCGCGCCAGCGTCTCCTTGGCCCGGCTCGCGGTGAGGTGGTTCGTGAACAGCGGGATGACGGCCACGAGCAGGATCGGGAGCGCGTAGCTCCAGCGCAGCGACTCGTTCTGGACGCGATCCTGCAGCATGTCGACGAACCATTCCATCAGGGTGGCGAGCCCCACGCCGACCCAGATCCCCCACAAGGCGAACGAGCAGACGAAGAAGTAATCGCGCTCGCGCACTTCGCGGGCGACCGTCTGGACCGGCTGGGAGAAGCCGCTCTTGAAGTTCAGGTAAAAGATCAGCAGGAAGGTCAGGAAGAACATCAGCGCGACCATCCCGAGCGCCTGACGGCGGTCCGCCTTCCAGTGGCGGAAGGCGCCGAGCAGGCCGAGCCCGCCGAACACGACGGCGAGGGCGCCACGGATGTTGTCCGCCATATCGCGGCCGTACTGCCAGCCGTAGTACTGGAAGTAGTTGAGAATCTGCTCGATGAACAGCAGCGGGGTGCGTCCGGGGTTCCCCGGTCCGTCGGGATAGCGCGGATCGGAGAAGATCGACGGCTTGCCGTACTGTTTGCGCTGCAGCACGTCGAGGAAGGACTGCCAGGTGGTCGGCTCTCCCTCGTTGATGGCCGGATAGTGGTGCGCCCGGATGGGGAGGAAGACGAACACCGAGAGTCCGACCAGCATGACGCCGAAGAGCGCGAGCGTGAAGCGCCAGTTCCCGGTGAAGATCGTCACCAGCAGCACGCACAGGTACACCGCCGCGGCGCCGTAAATCAGGAGGTTGCTTTCCATCCCGAGCGTGAACAGCAAGGCCAGCACCGAGCAGTACGCCAACCACAGCATCCACTCGGTATTGCGGCCCTCTTCGGTCGGCGCCCGGCGATTGAGCAGCGGCGGGAACAGCAGGATGAACGGCACCGCGCCCGCGAGGATGCCCATCATGTGGTTCGTCGCGGTCAACGCGAGGAGATACATGATGAGCAGCAGATAATGGTCGTGGGCGGCGCCGGGCTCCTGATCGTCCCAGCGCACGATGAACCAGAGGATCAGCGCGATGGAGAGCAGGCTCAGCGTGTACACCTTCTCGTTCACGACCGACTGGTTCCAGACGGTGAACGCCGTGGCGCTCACCAGGGCGCCGGCCAGCGCCGCGAGGCGGCGCGGTGTGCGCACCGGGACGATGGGGCGGAGGAACCGCTCACCGATGAGGAACCAGCACGCCCCTGCCACGGCGCTCGTCGTTGCCGCGAACAGATTGATTCGCGTCGCGTACCCGGCCACGAAGGGGATCATTCCCCACGTGTGGGCCAGCATCGTGAACAGCGGATTGCCGGGCGGATGCGGGATGCCGAGCACCTTGGCGGCGGCGATGTATTCCGAGGTATCCCAGAACTGGGTCGTCGGCGCCAGCGTCGCTACATAGAGGGCGAGCGTGCCGAGAAAGACGAACAGGGCCCAGAGATAGGGTGGACGTTCCTGCTGCGTCGCGGTGGTGGCGTCAGTCATGTCGAGTGGGGTTCCGTGAGAGAGCGGTCAACGCGCTCGGGGAGCGGTCGGCTGCGTCGCGGTCGGTGGCGTCAGGTCGAACGGATAATCGGTGTTCGCGAGCGTCGCACGCGCCAGCTCGAGCGCCTGAGACGCCCGCGCCGGGTCGGAATCGTGCAGCAGCTCGGCCA
>DATLVL010000333.1:0-2356 GCA_035577525.1 Gemmatimonadales bacterium
ATCTCGGGATAGAGCCACCCCGAGTCGGCCCAGGCGACGTAGCGCGAGCCGGGGTGCGTATAGAAGGAATCGGGGGAGGCATTGAAGGCGCGCGTCGCCGCGAGAAACGCCACCCGCCACCCTTTGCGCTCGATGATCGCCGCCCGGTGCGCCAGATCGAGCGTGACGCCGGTGCCCACGTGGGCGACGCCGACGCGGTCCAGCTGTGTAATCGTCTCCACCAGCCCGTCGATCCCGGCGTCCCACGCGTGGTTATTGGCGTTCGACACGATGTCGAAGCCCGCCCAGTTCAGAACGTCCGCCGCAACCGGCGGCGTGCTGAAGACGAAGCTCCCGGTTTTCTCATATGCATGGCCCGCCGCGGCGATGGGGCTCTCGAGGTTGCCGAACGTGATGTCGGCCGACGCCAAGGTGTCGCGCAGCGCCTGGAACGGGTACAGAGTGTCGCCTTTGAGGAGATAGTCCCAGGTGACGGCGCGGCCGAGGTTCAGGTCGCCAACGGCATACAAATGCAACGGCTCCCGATCGGGAGTCGTTGGACGCGGTGCGATCGACGACGGCATGAGCGCGCCGGGTTGCTGGACCAGCGATAGCAACACGGCAGACGAGAGGCTATTCAGCACGGCTCCTCGAACGCTAGCAGTGATCCCTCAACCGAGCATCAACGCCAACTTTTCAGCGGCGTCAACCAGCCGCGGCCCGGGCCGCGAAGTATAGGCGTTCCCGTCCAGGAATTCGACACCCCGGGCAAATAGCCGCCGCGCATCGATATCCGCCGCGGCTCCGGTCTCGCGCTGCGCGCGCGCGACACCGAATCCGCATAACGCCACGATCACGCGATCCGGATCGAGTGCGACCAGCTCCGCCCAGGACCGCGTCACCGAGCGGGCGCCCGGTGTGTTGCCGACGTCGCGTCCGCCCGCGATCGCGATCAGCTCCGGAACCCAGTGCCCGGCGACGTAGGGCGGGTCCAGCCATTCGACGACGAGAATGCGCGGCAGGGGAGAAGTGGGATGTGACGTATGACCAGCCTGCACGCGGTGCAAGCGATAGCGCAGACCGGCGACGAGCTCCTCGGCCTCGCCCCGGAGATCGAGTGCATCACCGACGGCCAACATGTCCCTGAACACATCATCCAGCGTGTGCGCGTGCAGGTTGACGACATGAGGGCGCACCGGCCAATCGGCGAGGACGCGGGCCAGCGCGTCGCCGCCTACGGCGCAGACATCGCACACCGTCTGCCCGACGATGACGTCGGGGCGCAGTTCGACGAGGAGAGCGGCGTCGATCGAGGTGGCGGCGGCACCCGCGTCGCGCACCGCGCGATCGATGTCACCGGAGGATTGGGAGCCGTCGATCGTGGTGCGGGTGACTCGCGGCAGGCCGCGCACGATGTCGGGAGGATAGTCGCACTCGTGGGAGATGCCGACGAGCCAATTCCCGGCGCCCAGGGCGGCGACGATCTCCGTGGCGGCCGGGAGCAGCGAGACTATCCGCACGATCCTGCGCCGGCCGGCCGGTTACTGGCGGCGCAGACCCACGCGGTACAACACGTACCCCATGCCAATGAAGAGCAGGGCGGCAGGCCAGTTGTCCGTGGCGAAGTGACCCAGCAGCGCGGCCAGACCGGCGATCTCGGAGAGCTTGTCCGCGCTGCCGAAATTACCGGCGATCGCCGCGATCACGATGCCGCCGATCGCGCCCCCGGCGATCATGCCGCTCGCGTACAACACGCCAGGTCCCGACTCGATCTCGGCGAGGCTCCGCTCCTGAGACTTGAAGCGCCGCTCCACGAGCCAGCGGATCAGGCCCCCGGCGAACATGCCGGCGGAGGTCGTGATGGGGAGGTACACGCCGACCGTCACGGGTAGCGACTGGATCCCCGCAATCTCGAGAGCGATCGCGAGCGCCACGCCGATCATGACGAGCGCCCACGGCAGGCGGTGCGTGAGAATGCCGTCGGTGATCAGCGCCATCAGCGTGGCCTTGGGAGAATCGAGCCGGGTCAGGCTGTGGCCGTTGTATTCGCGCACCCGCCCGCCGATGCCGGGATCGACGACGTAGCGGATCTCGTGCGACGCGGGATCGATGAGGTACTTGCCGGGGAGCACGCCGTTCGTGGCGACGTACACGCGGGCGAGGGGGTACGTGCGCGGATCGATCGAGTCGCCACCCCCGATGTGAAAGCCGGACATCGCCTGGCCCGTGATGACGACGTTGCCGTCGGCCGAGCGGCCGGTGGCGGGGGCGGTGAACCCGGCGTGCGCTTCCGGTACCTCGTACTGGTACGACTTGTTGAGCAAGGTCAGGGTCCATCCGACGGCCAGCGCAGACCCCATCCCGCCGATCAGAATGG
>DATLVL010000334.1:0-2517 GCA_035577525.1 Gemmatimonadales bacterium
GCCGCAACCCGCCAGCGCGGCGAGCGCGAGCAGGAGCAGGGCGGCTCTCAGCTGAACGGTGGGTGAAGCGGAAGGAGGTACGGCGGGCGAGGCCTCTGGTCGAAGTCGAAGTCGTTGACGAGGTTGCCCAGGATCTTGACGTTTTCCCGCACGCCGGGCCGTGAGTCGGGCCGGCCGTCGGTGCGCGGGTCGAGCCTCTGCCCGTGCAGGAAGTCGTCCTCGATGAACTTGAGGTAGGCGTCGGAGCTCAGCACCTGGTGGTCGACGTAGCCCCGTCGCGCGTACGGACTGATCACGAGCGCGGGAACGCGGATCCCGTATCCCCCGCCGTCGACGCGCGGAGGCTTGACGTGGTCGTAGAAGCCGCCCCAGTCGTCCCAGGCGAGGAAGATGGCGGTCGACTTCCAGTCGGGCCCGCTCATGATCGTGTTGATCAGGTGCGTGACGTAGGTCTGCCCGGCCGTGACGCGCGTGGGCGGATGCTCGCTCACTCCCTGTGAGGGCGTGACCCACGAGACCGCCGCGAGCCGCCCCCTGTCGGCGGCCCGGAAGAAGTCCTCCAACGGCTGGACGTTGCCGAGCTGGTGGTCGTGCACCACGTCGTCGAAGCGCGGCAGCGGGTTCCAGATGCCGGGCGTCTGCGCGCTCTGCGGCACGTGTGGGCAGAACATGCTGTTGTCGGCGCAGTCGGGCTCGCTGCCGTTCGCCACGTAGTAGCGCCAGCTCACGTGGTCCCGGTGCATGAGCCACGTCAGATCGGTCCACGGGTAGTCGAGCTCCTGCCCGTGGCCCGTGGCGCCGAACGGGGCGACGAGGGTCGAGCGGCAGCTCAGCGGTTCGCCGTGCTTCGAGCAGCGTGCCGTCCAGCCGGAGACGAGCGCGAGGTGCGCCGGCAGGCTCCAGGAGTTGTCCGCCTCGAACATGTGGTCCTGGAGGACGAAGTTCCGCGCGTAGTCCCAGTAGTTCGGGATCTCGTGCCAGTCGTGGTAGCCCATCACGTCGGGTGCCGAGGGCGTCAGCGAGCAACCGGGGTTGTCGGTGTCGTGACAGGCGAGGAAGCGCCCCTTCCGCGCCTGCGTCTGGAAGCCGTCCATCCTCCCGCGGTTGATGTCGCGGATCGCGTCGACCGTGTCGTGCGGGCCGCCGGCGTTCCGGTCGGACCTGTCGTGGTACGGCCTGACGCAGACGTGCGTCTTCGGGTCGGGGTTGCAGACGGTCGGCACGCCGTCCTTCATCGGGATCCCGTCGGCGCCCGGGTACGTGCCGAAGTAGGAGTCGAACGAGCGGTTCTCCTGCATGACGATCACGACGTGGCGGATCTTGTGGATCCCCCGGCGCGTGCCCGCCCTGGCCTCGTGCCGATGGCCCGGTAGCTCGGCCGACCCGAGCAGGAGGCCGACGAGGAAGACGCCCGCGAGGGCGACGAGACGGAACCGCTTCAACGCGGACGCGACGCTACGCGGGCTCCTTGAGAACGGAGTGAGACGAGCCTAAGACCCAGTTAAACCTCGCTTCGGAGTGACCACGCGCGGCCCGTGCTTCACTTCGATGCGAGCGTCTCTAAAGGAACATGACCCAGCGCCGGGTCGCGCCGCACGAGCAGTCCTTGTGCTTCGCGGAGCAGCTGCGGCAGTCCCAGTACTCCCACCAGATCCACTTCAGGTGCTGGACCTCGAGCGCCAGAAGGGCGAGAATCCAGAGGAGGATCGCGGTCCGCGACACCCCCGCAAGGTGGCACAAGAACGGGCGGCCCGCAATGGGCCGCCCGACTCATCCGCGAAGCGCTTGCGGCCTACCAGCGACCGGCGCCGGCGCGGCCGCCGAAGCCGCCTGTGAACAGGCTGATCAGCCAGATCAGCGCGACGATCGCGGCGATGATGAACAGCCAGTGCACGACGAAGCCGACACTGAACAGGATGATCGCCAGAATCGCCAAGACAATAAGCAACAGCATCCTCTACCCCTCCTTTCGCCCGAAACGAAGGGCTCGTTTTCCGGGTTCGGGAAGGGAAACGAGGAACGGCACGCAGCAGTTACGCACGTACCCTCCATCGCGATGAACGACGAGTTCTCGGTGGAGGAGCGCGAGCGGGCCGGTGCGTACCACCGGCCGCTCTATCTCGCCCTGTTGGCGGACGTCGCGCTCGCCGCGGGCCTGCTCGCGGCACTCGCGTGGAGCTCGCTCGGAGACTGGCTGTTCTCCCCGCTGGACTCGCTCTCGCCGGTGGCCGCGGCAGCTGCATATGCGGCCCTCGTCACGGTGCTCTCGAGCCTCGTCAGGACACCGCTCTCCTTGTGGCGCGGCTGGTGGCGCGAGCGCGAGTGGGGCTTCTCCACGCAGGGGGTCGGCGGCTGGCTGGGCGATCGCACCAAGGGCCTGGCCGTCTCGGTCGTGCTCGGAGCGGCGGCCTGGGCGGCGGCTGTGGCGCTTGCACGGGCGCTGCCGGGCTGGTGGGCGGTGCCCGCCGGGGCCGCGCTCGCGCTGGCCGTCGTCCTGCTCTCGTTCGTCGCTCCGGT
>DATLVL010000335.1:0-6917 GCA_035577525.1 Gemmatimonadales bacterium
AGCGTCCGCCCTGGCGCTCCACCCGCACCTCGGTGTGGTAGGTCTGGCCCGCCGCGAGCCCGTACACCTCGAAGTACAGTTCCACCACGCTCCCCGTGGGATAGCGGTCGAGCGGGTTGAGCAGCACGCTGTCCACGGCGATCGAGTCGCCCGCGGGGCGGCGCGCCAGCCAGACGAGCCCGCCGCCGGCCCGTCCCATGACCACGTCGCTCGACGTGTAGGACCGGCCGTCGAGCAACGGGACGCGCACCGTGTCGCGCACCACGAGCTGCCCCGCGAGCTGATCGGCCGACGACACGAGCAGCCGGTAGCGCAGGGCGCCCACGGGAACCGGTACGCTGAGCCGGCCGCTGAGATAACTGGGCGCGTGCAGCGCCTGGTGCGCCGTGAAGACGCGCAGCGTGTCGAGCCGGGCGACGAGGCTGTCGCGCAAGTCGGTGACGAGCAGGCGGAAGTGCAGCGGGTAGAGCACGCCTTCTCCCCCCGGCTCGGGGGAGAGCCGGTCGGCGGGGATGGCGAAGACGACGTGGAGAGATTGGCGGTCGGTTGACGGATGGTCGGGCGTGCCGTCGCCCGCGGCGTGGTCGGAATCGCTGCGGGTCCCCGCGGACGACGGCGTGTTGCCGACGATGAAGTCGCTCACCACGACGTTGAGCGAAACCGGGAAGCGCTGCTCGTAGGTGTCGGTGTTCGTCCCGGTGACGATGTCGTGCCGGCCCACCGAGCGCTCGTCGGCGAGGGCCGCGCCGGCGAGGCTGCCGCCGCGCGCCACGCGCGCGTAGGTGCCGCCGAACTGCTCGCGCGACGCGTAGAGATCGATCACGCTGGGGTCGGGGTGGCCCGCCGCCTGCACCGCTTCGCGGAATCCCATCGCGTCGACGAGGCTCTCGACCAGCTTGTAGTCGGAGGCGTCGTCACGCGCCACGAAGTTGAAGACGACGTCGCCCGACGGCCGGTGATACAGCCAGCTCACATTGGGTTCGATCTTGTTGAGATCGGATGGAAAGGTGGCGCGCTGGTCCGGCTCGCCGTGGCGCAGATAGATGATGCCGCGGTCGTCGAGGTCCCCCTGCGACGAGCGATACACCTCGGTGATGTCGTAGTGGCGATGGCGGCTCACCAGCCGGAAGTTGCGATGGGCGTAGAGCCAGCGGCGGTTGTGCTCGGCGAGCCGCTCCCCCGGATCGCGCGCTTCGACGACGTCCCGCTGATCCCAGAAGTGCGCCAGCCACATCGCGCGGGCGCGCCCGTCGGACTGCGCGTCATAGTCCCGGAGCTGGGCGGAATCGGCGAGCAGCGCCACGTCGCCGCGATACAGCGCGCGCGCGCCCTGGCTCGCCGCGATGCGGGCGCCGGCGAAATAGCTCGACTCCGCGGCCTTCGTTTGGTTCGCGAAGAACTCGGTGCGCGCCAGCTCGAACAGCCCGATCCCGGAGTCACCGCCCACCCGCAGGAACGCGCGGAAGCCGGCCAGCGCCGAATCGACCTCTCCCATCTCGCGCTCCACGCGGCCGCGCGCCAGCTGCACGGCGGGGTTCGTCCCCGCCGGCGACGCCGCGGCGAGCCGGATCGATTGCAGCGCGACCTCGAGCCGCGGCTTGATGCGCTGGGTCAGGGCCGCGGTGACCAGATCGACGGCGGCGAACGCGAAGCTCGGGTCGACCTGGGTCGCGTGCGCGAAGGCGCGCGCCGCCTTGGACAGGTAGTCGAGGCCGAGCTGCTGGCGCAGGTTCTCGATCGCGATCGCGGAGTTCTCGCCCTGCGCGAGCTCCGCCAGTCCCAGACCGTACCAGGGATAAGGCCAGTCGGGTTTGAGATCCGAGGCCCATTCGAATTCTCCCGCGGCGTCGTCGTAGTGCGGCTTCGATTTGGCGATTTCGCCGAGACGGTACGCGATGAAGCCGAGGCGGAGGTGGATCAGCGGGTTGTCGCGGTCGCGTTTGGCGACCTCGATCGTGGCCGCCTCGAGCCGCTTGAGCGACTGCGAGTCGACCGCCGTAGCGAGCGAATCGCGCAGCCGCTCCAGGTCGGCCCGCTCCGCCGGGGCCTGCGCACGGGCGACACCGACCCCGATACCGCACAACACCGCGGCGAGGACGGTCTGTCGGAGGACATCGCGGAGCATGGGTTCTTCCATTATACCGTGGGTCAGCAGGGGCGATTCATTACAGTCTGGTGAAGCGTCGTCGGTTATCGGTTCTCAATCGTCCGCCGGCAACTACCGTTTACCGATGACTGACAACGCTTTGCCGCAGAAAAGCCTCAATTCCCCGCACCACCCCCTGCGCATAACGCCACTGCCCCGCCTCGCTCGCCAGCAGCGCCTCCTGGTCGGGCATCATCATGAACGCCCCTTCGGTGAGCGCCGCGGGCATCCACGTCGGCCGCACCAGCGCGTAGTCGCCGCGCCCCAGTCCCAGGTCGCGCAGTCCTAACGCCCCGGAAATCCCGCGGTCGAGCGCGCGCCCCAGCTCGACGCTGCGCGGCTGGAAGTAATAGACGCTCGTCCCGTTATTGATGAAGGGATTCACGCCGTCGGGGAGGGCGTTGGCGTGGATCGAGACGAGGAGGTCGGCGTCGTGCAGCTCGGCGAATTTGGTGCGCGGGTAGAGGTCGATGGGCGACATATCGCTGCGGGTCAGCAGCACCGTCGCCCCCGCGCGCGTGAGGAGGGACTCGGCCTTGAGCGCGACGGCGAGCGTCGCGACCGGCTCGTGCACGCCCGTGGGACCGGTGGCGCCGAGGGGAGGGTGCCCGGGATCGAGCACGATGGTACGGCCGCGCAGCGGAGACCTGGGATCGATGACGGGCGGGCGCCGCACCTCGAGCAGGAGATCGCGGCCATCGAAGCGGGTGCGATAGCCCCACACGGCATGGGACAGCTCGAGCGTGATCACCAGCTCGTCGGACGTCTCCTGCCGGAAGCTCATGCGCTCGATCAGCGAATCGGTGGCGCCGTATTGCATCCAGTTGACGTCGGAGTGCCCGCCGTAGAGGCGCAGCGCCAGCGTACGGTCGCCTTCTTCGACGCGGAACGGGAGCCGGTTGGGGAGCGGGACGCGCAACGTCACCGATCGCGGTCCGCTGGTGAGCCGCACCGATCCCACGACGCCGCCGGGTGGTGGCGTGCCGGCGGGAAGCTGGTGCACATCGGCGGCATTGACCCAGACGGTCTGTGACGGAGACAGCGCGAGCCGCACCTGGTCGTTCCACACCCCCGTGCGCACGGCACGCGTGCCGGTGGGGAAAAACCACTGATAGGTCCCGTACGGGACCGCCTTGCCCACGGTGAGCGAATCGGTGGTACCGGTGTGCGCGCTGTCGTCGTCGAGCACGATCACGTCGGGATGGGCGAGATCGAGAGTGGCGAGCACGAGCGGCCAGCGGGCGCGGACGGTGTCGGCGCCATTGATGACCTCGAGCGACGCACTCGAGTCGATCGGCTCGGCAGCGAGCCAGCCGACGTAGCGATCACCGCGGGGCGGGAGATGCAGCGCCTGCGTGTCGGTGCCGAAGGCGCGGATCCCCCACGACGGCTCCTCCGGGAGCGAGTCGGGAACGAGCGGCACCGTGGTGCCGCTCGTCAACCGCAGCCGCACGACGGACCCCGGTGCGGCGCGCACGGCGATGCGCAGCCCCTCGCCCGCAGGCCAACGCAGATTCCCCGCCGGCTCGAAGCTCGAGCTGTCGATCCACGCCGCCCGGCTCGGTGGATGAAAGCGGGGCGCGATATGGACTCGCCACTCCAGCACCTGGCTGTCCGCGCTGGTGCGGGCGATGATCGGGACGACGTAGGCGGTGTCGTCGGGTAGCGGGATCCAGGCGATCCATCCGCCGCTGGAGGCGACGGGGACCGGCACGCCGGCGACTGTGAGGCGCGTAGCGGCGTTGCCGGTGCTGCCCAGGATGAACTCGCTGTCGGTGGGCTGCACCGTGTCGCTCGCGGCGGGATACGTGACCGCGATGCGCAGCGGTCCCTGCGCACGCATCAGGGGAATCCCGGCGACGGGAGGAGCGGGAGACGGAGGGGACGGCGCGATTCCTGCTTTACTGCCACCGCACGCCCAGAAAAACAGGCTGACTCCCGCGATCGCGCGTCGCATGCGGAGCGAAGGTACGCGCTCCCCTTTCGACGCGCCAAGTTGCGCAATAGATTGGCGTACCATAACTTCTGGCCCCGACGAGGAGATGCGTCGCCCGTGACCACCTGTTCATACTGCGGACGCGCCAACGAGCCTGGGGCCCTGTTCTGTATGGACTGCGGGAAGCCCCTCTCGAAGGCGGCCGCGGCAAAGAAGGCCGTCCCGACTCCCGTCCCAGGGGACGCGTCTGCCCCAGCTCCCGCAGCCATGACTTCAGCCCCCGACCTCGGCGACGCCGCCTCTGCGGCCGAATTGACCTGTCCGTTTTGCAACGGCCGGATCGACGGCACGTTGCCCTATTGCCCCCACTGCGGCCGGCGGCTCTCGGCCCCGGGATCGGGGCCGGCCTGTGCTCGCTGCGGCTCGACGCTCGTGACGGGGACGCGGTTCTGCGCCACGTGCGGGGCGTCGCTCTCGGGAGCGGTCCCGGCAGTCTCCGATGGTCTGTCGCGGCCGTCTTCGCGCCCCGCGCCGCGCACCGAGTTCTTCATTCGGCTGGTGCTGATGAATGACACCGGCGACGAGCTGCAGACGTTCGAGAGCCGGGCTACCGACACCACGGTCGGCCGCGGCGAGGGCGACGTCCGTTTCCCCGACGACACGTTCATGTCGCCGCTGCACGTCAAGCTGTCGTGGGAAGACTCGAAGCTCGTGGCGCGCGATCTGGGGAGCCGTAACGGCACCTGGGTGTTCCTCGAAGAGCCGCACCGCCTGGCGGAGGGGGACCTGCTGCTCGTCGGGTCGCAGATCATCCGCTTCCGCCGGCTGGGCTACCCCGGTCCCTACGCCCCAGAGGTCGACGCCACGAAGCGCATGGGCAGCCTCACGCCGTCGGCGGACATCGCCTCGCTGACGCAGCTGCGCGCCGACGGCAGCGCGCGCGACGTGATCCAGCTGTCACCCGGACGCGACCTGCTGATCGGCCGCGAAAAGGGCGACTGGACGTTCCCCTACGATCCGTCGATGAGCGCGCAGCACGCGCTGGTGCGCTCCGAGGACGCCGACTTCGTGGTGGTGGACGCCGGCAGCCGCAACGGCATCGCGATCGCGGCGCGCGGCGCGATCCCGCTGAAGGACGGCTCGCGCATCCTCGTGGGCGACAAGCTGCTGCGCATCGAGATCCCGTGAAGACTTGCCCGGTCTGCTCCCGGCAATACCCGGACGAGATTCGGTTCTGTCAGGACGACGGCACGACGCTGCGGGCCGCGGCCCCGGCGACGAGCCTCGTGGGGCAGGTCGTGGCCGACCGCTATCACGTGATCAAGAAGCTGGGCGAGGGCGGGATGGGCCAGGTGTATCTCGCCGAGCACGTGAAGATGGGACGGCGCAGCGCCATCAAGGTGATGAGCCCGTCGATGGTGCACGACCCCGACGCGGTGGCGCGCTTCAACCGCGAGGCCGCCAACGCCAGCCGCATCACTCATCCCAACGTCTGCGCCGTGTACGATTTCGGCGAGACGCCGGAGGGGCTGATCTATCTGGCGATGGAGTTCGTGGAGGGCGAGCCGCTCACCGCGATCATCGAGCGTGAAGGGGCGCTGCCGATCGCGCGCGCGACCGCGATTTTCAAGCAGACCGCCGACGCGCTGCAGGCCGCGCACGACCTCGGCATCGTGCACCGCGACCTGAAGCCCGACAACATCATGGTGGCGCGCACCCGCGACGGCGCCGACCTCGTGAAGGTGGTGGACTTCGGCATCGCCAAGGCGGTGGGTGGCGATGAAGCCGGCCAGAAGGTGACGAAAACCGGTCTCGTCGTGGGGACGCCCGAGTTCATGAGCCCGGAGCAGCTCTCCGGCGACAAGGTCGACGGCCGCAGCGATCTCTACTCGCTCGCGCTGGTCTACTTCCGCATGTTGACGGGCGAGCTGCCGTTCCAGGCCGACTCGGTGCAGGAGACGATGGTCAAGCGGCTCACCGACGAGCCGTCGAAGCTCGCCGAGACCCGGCCCGATCTCTCCTTCCCCGATGGGCTGCAGCAGGTGATCGACGCCGCGCTGGCGCGCACGCCGGCGGACCGCTATCAGACCGTCGCCAAGTTCGCCGACGACGTGGTGGCCGTGGCGGGGTTGGCCCGCGGCACCCGCGGTGTCGCACCGGCGACGCGGGTCGATATCGAAGGCAAGACGCAGCTGCTGGACTCGCGCGAAACCAAGGCGCAGGCAGCAAAGCGGCCGGCGGGTCGCACGCAGCAGCAAGCAGCGCCGAAGCAGCGCTCGCTCGTGCCGATCATTATCGGCGCCGTGGTCGTCCTGGGACTCGGTGGCGGAGGCTACGTGCTGCTGGTGGGTCGCGGTGGTGCAGCTCCGGCAGCAGCGGATACGACACATCGTCAGACGGCGAGCAATCCCGACTCCGGGAAGGCGCCCGTCCTCAGCAATCCGAATCCGGGCGGCACGACGAAAGCGACGCAACAGCACGCGAACAACACCGCGTCACAAGGTGGTGGGGTAGTGCCTGATTCCGCGAAGCCCGTTCCGCTTTCGCACCCTGGAGGATCGGGGGTCGACGTCAGTAATGCGTTTGATCTGCTCGACGACATGATGCTGAACAAACTGAAGCCGGCGAACGCCACCTGGATTCGCGACTCGTCGCTGAAGTTCTTCAATGCACCGGGGATCAGTACCAAAGACAAGGCCTACGCGGCGTTCGTCGCTGGGAACGCATACTTCAGCTTGAACGATCGGACGCAGGGGTGTCAGTGGGTCCACACCGCCCAGCGGCTCGATCCGACGAGCTCCGTGTACAGCGGCTTCCTCAGCCAATGTCCGGAGT
>DATLVL010000336.1:0-4414 GCA_035577525.1 Gemmatimonadales bacterium
TGGGCGTCGGCCAGGACAACATAGTCAAGATCGGCACGGACGCGGCTTTTCGCATGGACCCCCGCGAGCTACGCAAAGTGATCGAGCGCGACCGGCGCGACGGCCATGTGCCTTTCGCCGTCGTGGCGACGGTCGGCACCACCTCGGTCACCGCGGTCGATCCCGTGCCGGAGATTGCGGCCGTCTGCAGGTCGGAGAGCCTATGGCTCCATGTCGATGCCGCCTATGGCGGAGCGGCGGCCGTGCTCGACAGCCACCGGTGGGTGATGGCCGGCTGCGATCAGGCCGATTCGCTCGTCGTCAACCCCCACAAGTGGCTTTTCACGCCGATGGACTGCAGCGTCCTCTACTGCCGGCGCGAGGAGGTTCTGAAAGCCGCGTTCAGCCTGACCCCGGCCTACCTCCAGACCAACGAGACCGACGCGGTCCGCAACTTGATGGATTACGGGACGTCGCTGGGGCGCCGGTTCAGGGGGCTCAAGCTCTGGTTCGTGCTTCGCGCCTTCGGAATCGACGGAGCGAGGAAGCGGATCGCGGACCATATCGCCATGGCTCAGATGCTCAGGGGCTGGATCGAGGCAGATCCCGATTTCGAGGTGCTCGCGCCGTCGCCATTCTCGACGGTCGTGTTCCGCCGTCGTGCAGGCGGCGCGGCCAACGAACGAATCCACGATGAGGTCAACCGTTCAGGACAGGCGCTGATCTCGCATACGGACGTGCGCGGGGTCTACGCGCTGCGCATGGCGATCGGAAACCTCCGCACGACGCTCGAAGACGTGCGTGCGACCTGGGAGCTCATCAAGTCCGTGGCTCGCGAACCGAGCTCCTAGCCGTTGGGGGTCCAGCGGAACTCCTGGCACATGTAGTCGAACAACTGCCCTTCGGGCATGCCGTTGGGCGAGTTCTTGGGATCCGCGGGGCCCGCGGCGAACATCACGACCGTGACCCCGCCCTTTGCGGCTGCGATGACCGCAAAGCGGACCTGCGCGGACGTGGAATTGGTCCCGATGAGGTTGGCCGAATACACGGCGCCGATTCCGTCCTGGTCGCCAAGGTGCGCGCCCTTGAGGTCCGACACCTGGGATACGTCCTGCCACTGCGCCGTCGGGAGTGCGGCCACGGTGGCCTGGAGGACCTGGCTCAGAGGCTGTCCGCCCTTGGTCCCGACGACTGCGACGGTGCCGAGCTGCGTGCCAAGTGAGATCCCGTTCGCGTCCTGGCTGCGCACCGTCCACTGTGGGCTGTAGTCGACTTCGAATTTGAACGCCGAGCTCTGATACGTGGAGCCCTCAGGAAGCGGGGTGACGAACTTTGGGCCGCAGTTGACCGTGCACGGTGAACGTGTTCCTCCGATGGCGTGTGACACCGCGAACATGCTCACCCCCACGGTGACGATCGCGAGGATCGCGAGCAATCCGCCTGCCACGGCTATCTGCGAGCTTCGCCACTGGCGCGCGGTCGGATAGCTCGCGCGAGGCGCCACCGCGTATCTGTAGGCGGGCGGCGCGGCAACCGCCTGGGCCACCTGCGGGGCGCCGCAGCGTCCGCAGAACGTTGCGCCGGATGGGACCGGCGCGCCGCAGCGCCCGCAGAATCGCACCTGCGCCGCCACCTAGGCGACACCTCCGGTGCGCGCTCGCCCGAGCTTGGTGCCGGCGGCTCGCGCGGCCCCGCAGGCGGGGCAGAAGGCCATGGCCGGCACGATTCGGTGACACTCGGGACAGGGCGCCTCAGGCCCGATCTCGTGCTCGGCCCCCTCGACAAGGAGTGCCTGGTGGATGACCAGCCTCACATATAAAAGGAGAGCGAGGGTTGCGATCAGCAGCAGCGCGGTCGAGCCGACGAGATCGGGGATGGCGAAGCCGAGCATCCCTATCACCACCTGCGCGACCGCGGCGACGACGACCGTCGCAAGGATGCTCGTGGTCCAGGGCAGGCCTGCGCGGCGGCGGTCATAACGATGAAGCCACACGGCGGCGGTGATGAGCCCGGTCGTGCTCGCGTTGATGAGGGACACGAGGATGCCGGCGCGAAGCAGCCTGAGCGACCAGTCGAGCGGGGCGCCGGAGGCCACGAGCGATCCGCCGAGGAGAGGCCAGAACGCAACGAGCGAGCTCGTCAGCGTGAACCCGAGCGCGGATGATGCGCCGAATGTCAAGCCGTCGAGCGGCTCGCGATAGCGGGGTCTGAAAAAGTAGAGGAACAATGGACCCGCAAGCATCAGCGCCTGGGCGACGATCGGAATCGCCACCCCCGCGAGGATGAAGGCATTCTCCCGGTCGCCCGTCAGGTTGAGACGCGACAGCGCTTCGCCGGAGTAGGTCGCAACCGCGTAGCCCAGCAACGCGCCCGTGATCATCGTGGCCGCGATCAGGAGCCAGGGCTCGTCCTCGTACACCTCGACCTCGTAGAGGTAGAGCAGGTAGAGCACCGGAAGCAAAAAGCTCGCCGCAACCGTCGCAGGCGCGAACAGGTGGACAGACGCGAGCAGCAGGACGGCGGTGCCGCCCGCGATGAGCGCCCACCGGAAGGCGCCGCCGCGTCGATGAGGCAGGTGCGGAAAGAGGGTGCTGATGATCGACGGATGCGCAACGCGCTCCGAGGGCACCGCGGCGAACGCGTGAGTGCGTGACGTGCTGGCGGTGACCAGGTGAGCGCCGCAGTGGCCGCAAAAATCGCCGACCGGCACCACCATCTGGCAGTGGGGGCAGTTCACCAGCGGCGGTCCCTCGAGCGGCCGGGCGCCCGTTTCGCCGGCGCGCCGTCCCGGGCTCTGGCGGCGCTCGCCCCTCCGCTCCTTCACGCGCCCCCGCCCTTGATGTAGCGGATCCACGCGGCGTCGAGCGCGGCTCCATCCATGCTGCCCCAGCCAGTAGCGAAATCCCAGCCGGCTCCGGCGGCGTAGGCCAGGTTGTTCCCCGCGGAGACGTCATGGAACGGCCTCGCCGCAAGAGTGGCCGAGTTCTGGCCCATCCAGTAGAGGGCCGGGTTGGCGAACCCTACTTCGCGAAGCCCTTTTTTGATGAGGTCCTGGTTGACGAGGGCGACGGTCCCCGCCCACAACGGGGTCGCCGCCGAGGTGCCGCCGACCTGTCCGTCCCGGCCGCCGAACACGATGTGAAACCCGGTGGCGGGGTCGGCGTTGGCCGCCACGTCGGGAACCTGCCGCAGGCCGTGGCCGTTGGCCTGGGCGACGGACTGCTGATATCCCGGCACCGGGTAGAAGTGGCTTGCGCCGCCGCCGCCGCCGCTCTCATCGAGCGGAGCGCCCCACGCCATCTCCTTGTAATAACCGCCCTGCTGTGATTGGAACACCGTCGTGCCACCCACCGCCGTCACACTGGGGAGGGTCGACGGAAAGCTTCCCGCGGGGGGCTGATCCTCGCCGCAGGTGTAGGCGCCGTTGTCGCCGCTGGCCACGAAATGCGACATGCCCAGGGCCACCGCCCGGTCCTGGATGCTCGAATAGGCGTCGCGCTGGCCGCCCGACGTGTCCGGCTCGCACGCGCCGAGGCTCTCCGAGATGATGGTGCCGAGATGGTCGGTGACCAGCTGATCGAACGCTCGGTCGCCGTGTCCGAAATCGGCTGCTGACAGGTAGATCACGAGCTTGGCCTGGGGCGCGATCTCGTGCAGTATCTCGAGGTCCAGCACCGCCTCGCCCTGAGGCTTCTCGGGCGTGCCCCAGTTCGGATTGCGCATGACCGTGAGATAGGAATCGAACGGTGGAAGCCCGAACTCGGCCGCGAACTTGTTCAGGTCGTTGAGGTTGGGGAGGTCGTCGATCTCGGGAAGCACGATCGTCTGGCCGGACCCGTCAAGACCGGCATCGCGCAGCGGCTTGAGGTTGTAAAACGAAAGGATGTCGGTCGGAGTAAGACCGCCCCGGCGCACCGCGAGAACGCGCGCGCCGCGGTAGCTGTCGAGGCCGCTGACGCTGCTCGCGGCCGCCGCGAGCTGAGGCGGTATGCGCGGTTGGTCGAGCGCGGCGTAGAACGTCGTGCCGTCAGCCTGGCGGAACGTCTCGATGTCTACTCCCAGCAGCGCTGCCGCCAGCGGGGCAGGCCCGTCGGCAGCGATCAGGCCGGACCCGGGTCGCCACGAGCTGTCGAACCCGAGCTCTCGCAGCCATGCCGTCGCCGCTTGGGCGGCGGCGGGGTCCGGGCCGAACTCGGCGGCGTACTTCTCCGGAGTCACAGTCTGCCCGGCGGCGATCAACCGCGCGAGGCGGGCGGGGTCACGGCCTTTGAGGGCGAATGTGAGCGACACCGTGGTTGCGTCGCCTGAAGGCCCGAGGTCGATCGCGTGTCGCATGGCGACCGCCAGCGTGGGCGGCGGCGGAGCCGGCCGGGAACCTTCGGCGGCGCTCGGAGAGCTCGCGCTCGGTGCTCCGCACCCGGCGAAGGTCAACACG
>DATLVL010000337.1:0-2888 GCA_035577525.1 Gemmatimonadales bacterium
GGATCGGAAAAGTTTTGCACGGAGATCGACCAGAGTGTTTCACCGGCGGCGACGACGTGTTTGCCGCCGGGAACTGCGAGTCCGGTATCCTGCCGGGCCGCCGGATGGGCCGTGGTGTCTTGCGGGGCCGCCGGGTGCGCCGTAGTGGTGTCCTGCGCGACGAGGGTCGCGGCCAGCGGCAGGGCGGCCACTACGGCCCACACGACGCGGCTAGAACGGCAGATCGTCGTCCTCCTCATCCAGCGCCTCCGGGAACGCGTCGAGCGATTCGGGCTTGCCCTCGGGAGTCACCTTCGCCGTCGCTTTGGCGCGGGCAAACTCTCCGGACCCGTCACCGCCAGCGCCCCGGGAGCCCAAGAGGATGATTTCTCGAGCGACGATCTCGGTGACGTAGCGGGTCTGCTTCTCCTTGTCTTCCCAGGTGCGGTATTCGACCCGCCCCTCGACGTACACCTTGTCGCCCTTCTTCATGTACTTCTCGGCCAGATCAGCCAGCATGAATCCCTTGTTGTTCCAGCAGATCACCTTGTGCCACTCGGTCTTTTCCTGCTTCTCGCCCTTTTGATCGGTCCACTGCCGGCTGGTGGCGAGAGAGAGGTTGGCGACCCGGGACCCGTTGTTGGTGCTGCGCACCTCTGGATCGGCCCCCAAATTGCCGATCAACATGACTTTGTTCAGGCTTTTGCTCACAACTGCCTCCTGGCATTAGGCGGGTGGGGGCCAAGGATGCCCCAGATTATATGACTCGCAAGTCATTCTGTCAATCAAAGATACGCCACTTGTACCCTATTCACGCGGAAGCGGTGTCTGCCGAAATGGCGGCTCGGAGGACGACCGCGTCCTCCATCGGACGATGGTAGTAGCGCGCCCGTCGACCGACCGCCGTGAACCCGAACGACTCGTACAGCTGTTGTGCCGGGAGATTCGATTCACGCACCTCGAGAAACGCCGACACCACGCCACGCCGTTGAAAATCCTCGAGCATGCGACGCACCAACGCCGTCCCGATGCCGCGACGCCGCACCGCCAGCAGCACGCCGAGGTTGAGAATCTCTCCCTGGTCGACGACGGCGCGTCCGACGATGTAACCCACCGGCGAGCCGCCGTTCTCGGCGACGAAAATCGGCCAGCCGAGGCGAAGGCAATCGGCGAAATCGCTGCGCGACCACGGATCGGTGAACGCGATCCGCTCGATCGCGACCAGCGCCGGGAGATCAGTTTCCTGGGCGGGTCTGGTGTGACAGGGGACGTCCGTGACGTGCCTCCCAGCGCGCTTGCGCCTCGGCGGGCCGGCCGTAGTCCGGCTCGGCGGTGGCGGGGTCCTCGATGCGACGCGCCACTCCCGCAAGCGGCACGAGCGCGAGCAATGACGCCGCCGTGAGTCGCAGCGCGCGCACATCGAGGGGCCGGGCGCCGGTCCACTGCTCCAGTGCGGCGGCATAGCGCATCGCCCCGTCGCCCACCGCCGCACGCGGCCGCTCGGGGCTCGTGGCGATCAACTCGTCCGGCGTACAGACTCCCGGTGCGACGATCACTTCCAGGCGATCACTGCGCAGCACATAGACCGCACCGAAGACCTGGCCGCGCAGCGCGTCGAAACACGCCGCAACGGGCACGGCCCCGAGCACCGCGGCCGCGCTCGCCGCCGCCGCGGCCAGCGCGGGGATCGCGACGATCGCGATCTCGCGCTCCTGGGCAAGCCCCTTGGCGGCCGCCCAGCCGATGCGCAAACCGGTAAAACTGCCCGGCCCATCCGCGACGACGATCCCCGCCAGGTCGGAGATAGCGGTGCCTGCCGCGCGCAGCGTGCGATCGATGAGCTCGACGATCCCACCTGCGTGGGTGCGCGGGCCCTCGAGCAGCGTGCCGGATCGCGCATCCGGCGGCTCCCCGGCCGCGACCGACGCAATCGCGGTGGCCGTGTCGATCGCGAGCCACGTACCGCTCACCGCTCCTCCAGCACGCGGTAGGCGGCGTCCGAGTCGTGACTGAGATGGAAGTAGCGCTCGAGCGGTGGCATCATGTGCCCCGCGTTTTCGGGCCACTCCACCAGCAGAATCGCCTTTGAGAGCAGGATGTCGTCGAGGCCCAGATCGCGCGCCTCTTGGGAGGTCTTGATCCGGTAACAGTCGACGTGGAAGACAGGCCCGATGGGCGACTCGTAGCGATGCACGAGGGCATAGGTCGGGCTGGTCGCCGGCACCTCCGCCCCGATGCCGCGACAGATCGCCTGCACCAGCGTCGTCTTCCCGGTCCCGAGGTCGCCCGAGATGCCGATGATCGCCGGGGGACGGAGCACGCCCCCCAGATCCTCACCGAACCGGTTGAGCTCGTCCTCGCGCAGGCGCACGCCGTCCTCCTCGCGGCTCGAGCTCCGCCTTGAGCTCGAGCAGTTGATCCCGCAGCAGCGCGGCCTGCTCGAAATCCAGCGCCTCGGCTGCCGCCTGCATTTGTGATTCGAGCAGCTGGATCAGCGCTTCGCGTTCCCGCGCATCGGCTGGCCGGTGCACCGGGGCGTCCGGCACGCGGCTGCCGCGCGCATCCGCGACCCGGGTCACGAATCGGATGTCGATGATCGACTTGACGATCGAGCGCGGCGTCACGCCATGCTCAACGTTGTACGCCTGCTGCAGCGCCCGGCGCCGCGACATCTCGTCGAGCGCGCGCTGCATCGACCCCGTCATGCGGTCGGCATAGAGAATGGCACGGCCATGGAGATTGCGGGCGGCCCGGCCGACGGTCTGGATCAGCGAGCGATCGGAGCGCAAGAACCCCTCCTGATCGGCGTCGAGCACCGCCACCAGCGATACCTCGGGAAGATCCAGTCCTTCCCGGAGCAGGTTGATGCCGACCAGGACGTCGAATTCGCCGAGCCGCAGCCCCCGGAT
>DATLVL010000338.1:0-10324 GCA_035577525.1 Gemmatimonadales bacterium
GGAAGAGACGCCACGCGAGCGCGCTGTCGCTGTGGTACGTGTAGTAGTCGACGGGCACGTTCTTCCAGCTGTCGTGGATCTTCGCGAGCGGCGCGACGACAAGCGAGACGAGATACGTCGCGCTCGGTCGATCCTCGCGCCAGCGCGCTGTCCTCGCGGTACACGTAGTAATCGACCGGCGTCTCCTGCCAGGTGTCGTGGATCCTGACGAGCGGCCCGACGATCAGCGAAACGAGGTAGGTGGCGCTCGGCTTGTCCTGGCGCCACGTCATCGTGCGTGTCCCGTCGGCGTTGCGGCGATCGCCGCTGAGACGGCCGTTCGAGACCGCAGTGAGGCCGGACGCCACGGTGGCCTCGACCGTCCAGGTCATCTTGTCGTTGGGAAAATCGTAGGTCGGGAACCAGTAGTGGTTGTCGTGGTCCTCGCCCTGGCTCCAGATCTGGCGCGGGCGGTGCGGCCGCCCCTCCGGCTCGATGAACGTGAGGCCGTGCCCGCTCTCGATGCGGGCATGATACGTGATGGTGAAGCGGGTCGTGTCGTGGAACGGGATCGGTACAGCGGGAAACACGACGAGCGTATCTCCGTGCCGCGCGAAGCGCAGCGTGCGGCCGACGCGATCGACGATGCGGGCGATGTCGAGTTTCGCCCCGGCGTCGAGGATGATCGAGTCGAGTCCCGGCCGGTCGGCGACGAGCGTGGTCGCGACCACGCCGTCGAACGACGTCGAGTCCCAGTCGAGTCCGCGGACGGCAATGTCCTGGTTGACGAGATCGTAGTCGTGCGAACGGCTGTAGTGGTCGTTCGCCATCAGCTCGGCGTTGCTTTGCGCGGCGAGGGCGCCGGCGGCGCCGGCGAGCGCGACGGAGCAGAGCAGGGAAACCGCGAATCGCATCGAGCCCCCGGAGCGGATTACGGCTGTGTGTTCGGATCCGAGGACGTCGTCGGCTCCGGCTTCTCGTCGGCATGCTCGCGACGACGTTCCTCGTCGCGCCACTTCTTGTAGGACTTCACCTGGCCGGAGCTGAGGAACGCCTTGAGGTGGTTGTCGAACCGGTCGTCGGCCTTGGTGAGCGAGTCGCCCAGCGTCTGCAGCACCGGGACGTAGAGCCGGGCGGAAAGCCGGTCGCCCGTCTCGCGCGCACCGTCGATGAAGCTGCGTGCGGCTTTCGCACTGTCGCGGATCACGGCGGTGGCGTCCATGAACGAGTCGTAGAGAACGCGGTACTTCTCTCCCTGCGCGCTGTCGAGCTCGAAGCGGTCGATGAAGAAGTCCGGGATCGGGGGGCCCTCGAGCTGATTGGCGCTGGGCAGCTTGCGCGTCGGATCGACGCCGCGCCGATAGCCTCCCATCCCGCCGGCTCCCGATCCTCCCATCCCGCCGCCGTACCCCGGCACCTGTGCCGCCGCCGCTGCCGTGATCAACAGGGCAGCGGCCGCAATCATGGCCAACAGACGATGGTTACGCATCGCTCGCTCTCCTTCTACTAAGACGACGTGGCGCAGGTCACATCAGGTTGTCCCCGCCACGGCCATCGTTTCCTTCAATATGTACCGCTTCCGCGCGTCCTTCGCTGTACTGCCCCTTCTTCTCTTGGGGTGCGCCGCTGCGCCTACCGCCGGCAGCGGGGGCCCGAGCGGGGGCAGCGGCCCGGGATTGGGCCCGAACGCGAGTCTCGAAGGGCGGCGTCCGTTTCCGGCCGACAACCCCTGGAACACTCCCGTCGATCAGGATGCGGTGGACTCGAGCTCCGATACCCTGATCGCGAGCATCGGTCTGACACGGGGCCTGCACCCCGACTTCGGCGCCAACTATAACGGCGGGCCGTTCGGGATTCCGTACATCGTGGTCGACGGTTCGACGCTGGGCGTCGGCGTCACGTTCGACTATGCCGACGAGAGCGATCCCGGTCCCTACCCGGTCCCCACCGACGCGCCCATCGAAGGCGGCGCGGCTTCAGGCGGTGACCGGCACGTGCTGGTGATCGATCGCGATCATTGGAAACTGTACGAGCTGTTCGCCGCTTACCCCGTTGCGCGATCCGCGGACTGGACCGCCGGATCGGGCGCCATCTTCGATCTCGGCTCCGACGCCTTACGCCCGGCCGGCTGGACGTCGGCCGACGCGGCCGGCCTGCCGATCTTCCCCGGCCTGGTACGCTACGATGAGGTCGTGGAACAGGGTGCCATCCTGCACGCGCTGCGGTTCACGGTGAGCCACACGCGTCACGGATACGTCTACCCCGCGCGTCACTATGCGAGTTCCGACACGAGCCCCCTCGTCCCGCCGATGGGAATGCGTGTCCGGTTAAAGGCGACGTACGACATCTCGGGCTACCCGGCGAGCGCCCGTGTGATCCTGCAGGCATTGAAGACCTACGGCATGATCGTCGCCGACAACGGCAGCGACTGGTTCATTTCGGGCGCCCCCGACGCGCGCTGGAACGACACCGAGCTCAACACGTTGAAGCAGGTGCAGGGCAGCAATTTCGAGGTGGTGCGCATGGGAACGGTCGTGACGCAGTGAAGACAAAACGCCCGCTCGACCCAGGAAGGTGGATCGAGCGGGCGCGCAACCGCCGCGACTGACTAGTTACCGCGGCGGAGGTAGAACGTCGGGGCCGCTGTGCCGACCTCCGGGCGCCGCACCGGCGCCGCGATGGTGCCCAGCAGCCTTCCCGCGGGATCATGCAAACAATAGTCACGCATGAGCGCCACGACGGCCGGGCCGGCGGGGCGCGGCCCGAGGCTCTGGGTGATCGACATCGTCGCGAATAGGGACATCAGGCGCTCCTGGCAATCAGTTCACTCCATTTGATGCCGGGAGGCGAAAAAGGGTTGCGCTACTCCTCCTGCAGGCGGTCCAGCGCGTAGCGCAGCCGGACCATGGCGCTCTCGAGGGAGCGCCGCTCGTCGTCGGGTGGCGCGCCGCGGTCGATGATCTCCGTAATGAGGCGCAGCACCTCATGGATCTGGCCTTCCGCCGAGAGGAGTGCGAGCCGCCGCTCGAGCCCGGTGCGGCGATCGCCGTTGCCGCGCCGCTCGGTAGCGGTGCGCTCGCCGCGACCGCTGCCGCGCCGGTTGAGAACCCGGCGGTCGGGGCTGCCACGACGCTCGTTGGGGACGGTCATGATCCCAATCTGACACGAAAAATGAGGCTTGGCGAATGCGCTGATTTCCTTCTCACGTCTCCGACCACACCGCCAGCTCGTTGCCGCTGGGATCGGAAAAGTGAAAGCGGCGGCCCCCTGGGAAGCTGAAAATCGGCTTCACGATGGTCGCGCCGGCCTGCCGCACCTTCTGCTCGACGGCTTCCAGGTTGTCGGCGTAGATCACGACCAACGGGCCGCCCTTGGCGACGCTCCCGTCCTTCGTGAACCCACCCGCCAGCCGCCCATCCTCGAAGCTCGTGTATGTGGGTCCGTAGTCCGTGAACTTCCAGCCGAACGCGTCGACATAGAAACGCTTGGTCGCCGCGATGTCGGTGGCGGGAAGCTCGATGTAGTCGATACGGCGGTCGCGCTCCATACGGTCTCCTCGAGGGGTGGAGCGCCGAATCTAGGCCAGGAGGGGATCGTCGTCTTGAACGATTCCGACACGCCGCTCCGCGGCGTACTGGGCCGGGGTCACGCCCGCCAGGCGCTTGAACTCCCGCACAAAGTGAGGTTGATCGCTGTAGCCCAGCTCGAAAGCCAGCGCTGCTCCGGGACGCGATGCGCGGCGGCCGATCTCGCGCACCGCTCCGAGAAACCGCACCACGCGCGCGAACCGCTTGGGGGAAAGGCCGATCGCGACGTCGAAGACGCGCTCCAGCCGCCGCTCGCCGACGCCCAGCGCCTGCGCCGCGGCGCGGACGCCGATGCCGCCGCGCGTGCGGCGCATCAACGTGACCGCGCGGTGAATCAGGTCGTCATCGGTCATGGCCGCAGCGCGGTTGGCGAGGAGCAACCGCTCGAGCACGCCGACGCGATCTCCCTCGGGCACTGTCGCCACGGCGTCGACGAGCGATCCGGCCCGAGCACCCCACAGCGCGTCGAGTGCGACGTGCCGGTCCGCCAGCTCGTGCAGCGGCAGCCGCAGAAACGGCAGCGCGCCACCGGGCCGGAAGCGTACGCCCAGAAAATCGACGTGCCCTGCGAGCGGGATGACGTCGGCGCGGCGCATCACGCCCACGACGAAGGACCGCGGCTCTGCCGAGAAGTCCAGGATGATGTCGTTCGATCCGTCGGGGAGGATGCGCGACTTCCAGGGTGGCGCCCGGTTGGCGGTGAGCGCCCAGTAGCATTCCACGTAGGGTGCCAGCGCGGCACCGGGTGGCAGGCGCGCGAACCGGGGTGTGAGCGGGTTCACGCCGGCAAATGTACGCTGCCTGCGTGCCGGTCGCGCTATCGAGGTCGGCCGTGAGCCGGAGCGGTGATCGTCGGTGGGGGCGCGGGCACCTGCGTGAAATCGAAGCAGTCCGCCATGTCGTCGGCGGCGGCGTCGCGCGTGTTCAGGGGTTTCAAGCGAAAGGTCGTCTCGCAGAACTTCAGCAGACTGACGTGCGAATGCTGCACGTGGGAGACGTGACCCTGCCTGGCATAGGGCGAGACCACGAGGCAACCGACCCGCGACCCGTAGCGGAATTGCGTTCCGTCCTTCCACTGCTCGGCGAACGGCGGGTCGACGTGGTCGAACCAGCCACCCCAGTCGTCCCACGTGATGAAGACGACGGTCTTCGCCCACAGCCCGCCGCGCACGATGGCGTCCAGCTGCTGCACCGTCCACGCCATGCCGTGCGTGACGTCGCCGACCAGCGGATTGCTTTGATCCGAGGGATCGGGGGGATGCTCGCTGGCGTCGTGCGGGGCATACACCCAGGACACCGTAGGAAGCTTCCCCGCCGCCGCGTCCACGGCGAACTGCGCCGAGGCGACGGTGTGCCGGCCGTGCAGCGCCGTAAAGAAGTCGAAGGCGTAGCCGCCGTAGTTGCGCCAGGTGTGCTTCGCTTTTTCGAGTGCGACCGGCAGCGTCGGCAGGTCGAACAGCGGCGCTCCCGGCGCCAGCCGATAGCGCGGCGGATTGTCGATCACCGGCGACGCCGCCGCGATCAGCATGAGGTGATTCGGCGTGGATGGCCCGGCGACGTCGGTGAAATATTGATCGCACAGCGTGAACTGACGGGCGTACGCGAAGTAGGCGGGGATGTCCTGCTCCGTAAACTGCTCCCGTACGGCGGTCGTCGCCCGGGTCAGCCACGCGCCGTGGCGGTGGTCGGGGTCCGTGCGAGGCGGGTTTGCCGACCGGGGGAGATGGGCGCCGTCGACACCCGGAAAGGTGCCGAAGTAATTGTCGAAGGTGTGGTTCTCCTTGATGATGAGAACCACGTGCTGCACCGGTCGGGCCGGCTTGGGATGCCGGGTGCGCCGAGGAGCGGGTTTGCGACGGATCGGCATGGCGGTGTGCGCTCTGTAGAGACGACACCGCCAACGCCGATCCCGTCACAACGGGTTACAGCCGCTCGCCGCGCGAGTGCTCCCAATTGACGAACAGGAATCCACCGGGTGCGTCGAATTTCGGCTCGCCCGGGCCGGGCAGGATCTGGAGCTGCAGCTCGTCGACCGTGTTCTTGGAACAGTTCCAGCAGGCCAAGGCAAAGTCGCCGTCCCGGCGGGTGTGCGATAACAGCATCACATGCACCATAGCGTTGTCAGTAACCAGCGCACCGTTCTTGTACAGGTGCCCGACAGCCCACAGGGCCACCGCGCTGTTGATCGTGGGGACGAGCGGCGTGTGCACCTGTGTGATGCCGTGGTAGTACAGCCCCATAATCACGCCCCCGAAGCGCGGGTGGTGCGGCACGTCCTTCGTCTGCACCCGGTCCAACACGAGCTTCCAGCGGGCCCCGTCCTGTGTCGTGAACTCGGCCGTGCCATCGACCGAGTCGCGGATGGCGCCCTTGTCCCACGCCGTGAAGGTGAAAGTCCCGGAAATCGGGGTGACGTTGTTGGAGTAGGGGCCGTTCTTCACCTGCGACTCGAGGCCCTCACGCTCGTCGCCGAAAGCCTCAAGAATCGGCGCCGCGCTGTCGGGGAAGGGGAACGGTCCGGGGAGGATCTGGATCACGGAGCCGCCTCCTACGACGCTGATCGCTTTCGCTGCGGCGTTGTGCATCTCGTACGAAGCGGGGGCCCCTGTGGCACCCGCGGCGCCGCTCCCGCCCACCACCAAGCGTGCGACCATGCCGAGTTTCTTGTGCGAGCCCTCGCCGACGGGGCAGTACACCTCGTAAGTGCCCGCCCGCAGCGTGAGGGCGAGGGTGGCGCTGTCGCCCGGTTGAATCTGGCGCGTCTCGCGCTCGATCCCCTGGCCCTCGATTTCGAAGGCGTGGGGGATACTGCCGCCGTTCGTGACGGCGAAGCGCACCGGGCCGGCGGCGACGGCCTGGGTGGAAAGGCGCACTGCCCATTCGGAGAGCGTGACGCGCACCGGGTCTGGTGCCGTCAAAAGAGCCGGGAGCAAGAGCAGGGAGAACATGGGTACTTCCTCCGTTCGGGGAACTGTGAGCTGCGAACGCCCTGAAGACTCCCTTGCCGGCTGGCCTATTCCCGGGGGAATAAACTGGCCACTGACGAGGTCTGGACGGGGAGGTCTATCCGGGTTGGAACGGTGAGGCGAGAATTCGTCGCGTGGAGCGAGACCCGATCGAGCGCTTCGAGGCCGTGGCGCTGCCGCACCTCGACGCCGCGTACACGCTGGCGCGTTATCTGATGCGCGACGACGCGGCCGCGCAGGACGTGGTACAGGAAGCGTTTCTGCGGGCGCTCAAGTATTTCGACCGCTACCGCGGTGGCGATGCGCGCGCGTGGGTACTGGCCATCGTGCGTAACACCAGCTACACCTGGCGCAAGCGGGAGGGAGGGCGGGCTGTCGAGTTCGACGAGCATGTGCATAGCGCGTCGGTGGAGGAGCACACGCCGGAAGCGGCGTTGCTGCGCGCCGCCGACCGCGCGATGGTGCGGCAGGCGCTCGACCAGCTGCCGCTCGAGCTGCGGGAGGTCATCGTGCTGCGCGAGATCCAGGGGCTGAGCTACAAGGAGATTGCCGCCGTGGCCGGCATTCCGATCGGCACGGTGATGTCGCGCCTGTCGCGGGCGCGGGCCCGGCTCGAGCAGCTGCTCGGCGCCCTGGCGGGAAGGGAGTGACGATGCGCTGCGCGGACATGGAGCAACGGATCGGCGCGCTCGCCGACGGCGAGCTGGACGAGGCGGAAGCGCACGATGTGGCAGAGCACCTGCGCACCTGCCCCACCTGCCGGGCGGCGCACGAGCGGGTGCTGGCCCTGCGCACCGCGCTCGAGCAGCACGCCCCGCCACTGGCGGCTCCCGACCGGTTGCGCGCCACGATCCGCAGCCGCCTCGAGACGGCGGGAAGCGCGTCGCGTCGTCCCGTGTCGTGGCGCTGGCTGGCGGCTGCGGCGGCGCTGGTGGCGGTGATCGGGGGCACGTGGCAGGTCGCTGCTACTGTCAGCGCCGGTCGCGCGCTCGCCGATCAGGTGCTCGCGAGCCACGTGCGCTCGCTGATGCCGGGGCATCTCACCGACGTCGCCTCGACCGATCAGCACACGGTGAAGCCGTGGTTCAACGGCCGGCTCGACTATTCCCCGGCAGTAACCGATTTCGCGGGCGTGGGTTTCCCCTTGATCGGCGGGCGGCTCGATTACGTCGGCGGGCGGCAGGTGGCCGCGCTCGTGTACGGCCGGCGCCAGCACATGATCGACGTGCTGCTGTGGCCGACGGAGTCGGGGCCCCGGGCGGGCCCCGCGTCGCTCACGCGCCAGGGCTATCACATGCTGCACTGGGTCGGGCCGCAGTACACCTGGTGGGTGGTGTCCGACCTTGCGACGCCGGAGCTGCGTCAGTTCGCCGATTTGCTGCAGCGGGCCGAGGCGGCAACCCCTCCCTGAATCGGGGTTTCCTCGGGGTTGCTAGTTTTTTAGCATGATGCTAGAATTTTAGCACCCCAACCCGAGCTGAGCTGCAATGCGCGCCACCGCCCGACCCGCCCTCGCCCGCCGCGAACGCCAGATCATGGATCTCGTCTACCGCCTCGGCCGGGCCAGCGTCGGGGAGGTGCACGCGGGTCTTCCCGATTCGCCGAGCTACTCCACCGTTCGGGCGCTGCTGCGCGTCCTCGAGACGAAGGGGCATCTGCGCCACGAGGTCAACGGCCCCCGCTATGTCTACGTGCCGACGGTGACGCGCGAGCGTGCGCGCGAATCGGCGTTACGGCAGATCGTCACCACGTTCTTCGACGGATCGAGCGCCGCCGCGGCCGCGGCGCTGCTCGACCTCTCCGACTCTCCGCTGGATCAGACCGAGTTGAAACGTCTGGCGGCACTCGTCGCGCAGGCCAAGAAGGAGGGGCGCTGACATGTCGAATCCCGTGCTCGACATCCTGATCAAGGCGACGCTGCTCATCGTGCTGGCGCTCGTCATTCGGATTGCCTGGCGTCGCGCCGCTGCCGCCTCGCGGCACCTCATCTGGGCGCTGTCGCTGGGCGGCATCCTGGCGCTCCCGATCGTCCAGCGGATCGGCCCGGCATGGCATGTCCTGCCCATCCCGCAGTCTGCAGCCCAGCTCGAGACGACGAACACCGCCGTTCCAGCCAACGGCGCGAACCACCGCTCGCGCACCGTCGTCGCTCCCACGGGCGCGTCGGTTGCGGGTGGCGAGCGGGCGCAGGTCTCGGCTGCGCCGGCGAGCCGCGCTTCCTGGTCGTTGCCTGAGATCCTGCTTGTCGTGTGGCTCGCCGGAGTCGCCCTCGTGCTCTCGGCGTACGTCGTCGCCCGCGTCCAGGTCGCCCGTCTCGCCCGGCGAGCCGTCCCGGTGACGGCGCCGGAGTGGCTGGGACTGCGGGATGTCCTCGCGGCACAGCTCGATCTCGAACGCCATGTCTCGCTGCTGGCGCTCGCGGGGCAGGCGATGCCGATGACGTGGGGAACCTGGCGACCCGTGATCCTGTTGCCGGCCGATGCGGACGCGTGGTCCGAAGCGCGGCGTCGTGACGTGCTGCTGCACGAGCTGGCGCACGTCGAGCGCCGCGACTGCCTCACGCACCTCATCGCCGTGCTCGCGACGGCCGTGTACTGGTTCCATCCGCTGGTGTGGGTCGCCGCGCGCGGATTGCGGGTCGAGCGCGAGCGCGCCTGCGATGACCGCGTCATCGCCGGCGGCGCCCGTCCCTCGGAGTACGCCGAGCACCTGCTGGAAATCGCGCATGCCTTCGCGGCGCGTCCCGTGACGGCGTTCGCGAGCCTCGCGATGGCGCGGCCGTCGCATCTCGCCACCCGGCTGCTCGACGTGCTCGACGCTCATCGGCGCCGCGACGCCCTGACGCGCCGCCTGGCGTTGCCCGGCGCGGTCGCCGCCGCGTTCCTGGTACTTCCCGTCGCGGCGCTGCGGCCGGCGAATCCGCCGCATTCCGTGGTGACCAGCGTCCACGCGCCCGCGGCCTCACCGCTGCTCGCCGACGAGGACTTCCGCGCACCCGCTCGGCGCGTGGTGCAGCCGTCGGACATGCCCGATACGGGTGACTGCGAGAAGAGCCGCAAGTCGAGCACGTCCGAGCTGAGCCACAACCACATCGTCACGCTGATGGTGCAGGTCGGCCGCTGTGTAGAAGAGCTGCGCGCTACCGCGCCGTTCAAGCTCAACGGCGACTTCACCGATATCGCCGCGATCGACGACGACGGTTCCGTCACCATCGATCAAAGCGGCGGAGACGTGGACCATCGCGTCGAGCTGCGCGCCAAAGGCGCCACGATCACGCGCCGCTGGTTCGTCGACAACACGGAGCGGCCCTACGACGCCGCTGCGCGCGAATGGTTCACCGCCACGCTCACCGACCTGATCCGGCGCACCGGCTACCAGGCCGAGGAGCGGAGCCGCTGGGTCCTCAAGACGCACGGCGTTGAAGGCATGTTCCAGGAGATCGCCCTGCTCGACGGCGATTACGCGAAGCGCACGTACTATCAGGCGTTGATTGCGGACGGCAAGGCCGATCCGGCGGTGGTCTCACGGGTGGTGACGCAGGCGGGGAATGAGCTGACGAGCTCGTACGACCTCGCCGAGCTGCTGGTGCTCGTGGGGCGGCTCTATCCTCTCACCGAGCCGATGCGCAGCGCCTTCGTGGCGGCGTCGAACCACCTCGATTCCGACTACGACCGCCATCGCGTACTGTCCGTGGTGCTGGCCAATCGCAACCTCCCCGACGATCTCGCGGGCGCGGTTCTCACCTCTGCGGGCGGCATCACGTCGGACTACGATCTCGCCGAGGTGCTGGTG
>DATLVL010000339.1:0-3859 GCA_035577525.1 Gemmatimonadales bacterium
CTTCCCGCTCGAGGTGTTCAACGCGGTGCGCAACGCCTGGCCCGTCGCGAAACCGATCTCGGTGCGCATCTCCGCCGTCGACTGGGCGCCCGGCGGCCTCGAGTCCGCCGACGCCGTCCTCGTCGCGCGATTGTTCAAGGAGCGCGGCTGCGACATCATCGATGTTTCGGCGGGCCAGACGGTCGCCGACCAGGCGCCGGTGTACGGCCGCCTGTTCCAGACCCCCTTCGCCGACCGGATCCGCTACGAGGCGGGGATCCCCGTCATGACGGTCGGCAACATCTCGAGCTTCACCGACGTGAACACGATTCTCGCCGCCGGCCGCGCCGACCTCTGTGTCCTGGCGCGCGCTCATCTGTACGATCCCTACTGGACGCGCCACGCCGCCTATGCGCTGGGGTGGTCCGTCGACTGGCCCGACCAGTACGAGTCACTCGACCGCTACAAACCGCGCTTCACATAGGGGCCGACCGATGGCCGTGACGTATGCGAGCTACCTGCGACTCGACGAGCTCCTCGCGCTGCAGCAGCCGGGCAAAGGGGAGATGGAGCACGACGAGACGCTGTTCATCGTCATCCACCAGGTGTACGAGCTGTGGTTCAAGGAGGTGCTGCACGAGCTCGATCATCTCATGGCGCTGCTGCGCGCCAACGACACGCCGCGCGCGCTGCACACCCTGAAGCGCGTCCTCACGATCCTCAAGGTGCTGGTGGCGCAGATCGACATCCTCGAGACGATGACGCCGCTCGGCTTCCTCGCGTTTCGCGACCGGCTCGAAACGGGGAGCGGATTCCAGTCGTTTCAGTTCCGCGAGATCGAATTCGCGCTCGGCGTCAAGAACGCCGCAGTGTTGGAACGCTATCCCGCGGGGAGCGAGCATCGCCGCCGCGTGGAGCAGCGGCTGCAGGCCGCGACGCTGTGGGACGCGTTCCTGCGATATCTCATCGCCAACCAGTTCACCGTTCCCCAGACACTGCTCGACCGCGACGTCACCCGGGGAATCGAGCCCAACGCAGAGCTGCAGCGCTTGCTGGTGCAAGTCTACCGCACCAATCCGGGTGTGCAGTCGGTGTGCGAGCGGCTCGTCGACCTCGACGAAGGACTGATGGAATGGCGCTACCGGCACGTGAAGATGGTGGAGCGCACCATCGGCACGCGCCACGGCAGCGGCGGCTCCGCGGGCGCGGCCTACCTCACCACCACGCTCAACCGGCCGGCCTTTCCGGATCTCTGGGCGATCCGCACCGAGCTGTGAGCATCGATCCCACCGCCCTGGCGCGGCACTACGCGCGCTTCCGGGTCGCCGAGCGTGTGCTCCTGACGGGGCACTCGCACCAGGCGTGGCCCGATGTGGGCTTCGCCGCGCAGCAGCAGGCGTGGCTCGACGCCGCCGAGCACGTCGACGACAAGTGGGACCGGGCGTTCGCCAAAGCCGACCGCGTGCGCGCGGGGTTCGCCCGTCTGTTGGACGATCCCGGCGGCGACATCGCGCTCGCGTCGAGCACCCACGATCTGGTCGTGCGGTTTCTCTCGGCGCTCCCGCTGGCGCGGCGCCCCCGCCTCGTCACGACCGACGGCGAGTTTCACACCGTGCGCCGTCAGCTCGACCGGCTTTCCGAGGAGGGCATCGAGGTCGTGCGGTTGCCGTCCCGGCCGGTGACCCAGATCGCCGAGCGCATCAAGAAGATGGTGACCGACCGGACCGCAGCGGTCCTCGTCTCGGCGGTGTTGTACGAGAACGCGCACATCGTCCCCAACCTCGCGCTCGCGATGGAAGCGTGCCGGCGGCTGGGCGTCGAGCTGCTGGTCGATGCGTACCATGCCCTCAACGTCGTGCCATTCTCGCTGCAGGCCGAGCAGCTGACCGATGCATTCATCGTCGGTGGCGGCTACAAGTATTGCCAGTTGGGAGAGGGCAACGCATTTCTGCGGATCCCGAAGGATTGCGCATTGCGGCCGGTCGTCACCGGATGGTTCAGCGAGTTCACCGAGCTGGCGCAGCCGCCCTACGCCGGCCAGGTGCCGTATGGCGAGGGTCCCGCGCGCTTCGCCGGCGCGACGTACGATCCGACGAGCCATTATCGCGCCGCGGCGGTATTCGACTTCTTCGAGCAGCAGGGACTGCCTCCCACGCTGCTGCGCGAGGTGAGCCAGCACCAGGTAGGGTTGCTGGCCCGCGAGCTCGACGCTCTCCGGATCGATCCGAGGGTGATCGACCGCGACCGCCGCGCGGCCCCGCTCGCCTCGATCGGTGGGTTTCTCTCGCTGCGCGCCCCCCGCGCCGGCGAGATCTCACGGAAGCTGCGGCAGCGGAATGTGTGGACCGATTACCGGGGAGAATTGCTGCGGCTGGGTCCGGCGCCCTATGTCAGCGACGACCAGCTGCGGGCGGGACTCGCCGCCTTGAAGGAGGTCGCTTCAGCGCTCTGAGCGAAACGCCCGGATTTGTGCCACCGCGTCGGCGACTTTGTAGCCGATGAAGACCTCGCCCATCTCCCGCGTTGCCTTCGTGGGATCCCCGTCCACTCCCGTCGTCGCCTGCTGGGTGCTGTCACTCTTGGCCAGTTTGTCGCGCCGGATCCAGAGCGAATCGATATACAACAGCTCGCTCGTGTCGTCGGTGCCGGCGTGCAGATCGGGCGCGATGTGCCGCTGGGCGAGGTAGGCGCGCGCCTGCTCCTTCTCCTTGTAATAGAGGTCCGACACATAGCCTACGCGCACGCCCTTCGCGCGCCACTTGGCGTCGAGCGAGTGTGCCACATGGCGCAGCAGCTCCTGTCCTTCGCCGTGATCGCCCATGATGTAGATCTGCCGGAAGCCCGCCGCGATCGCGCTCGCCGCGATGCCGCGTACGACCCCGTCGAACACCGGGAGGGAAAGGGACACGCTGCCCGGAAATCGCATGTGCCCCGTCTTCGCGACGGGGTCGCCCGTGGGAGCGAAGGGGAGCGTCGGATAGACGAGGGCGTCCCCGAGCTCTTCGGCGATGCGCTGCGCCACGTAGTGCGCGATGAAGGTGTGCTTGCCGATGACCATGTGCGGACCGTTCTGCTCGGTGCTGCCGACGTAGATGATGGCGGTGGTGCGCCCGGCCGCCATGGCATCGCGCACCTCGGTCCACGTCATCTCTTCGATCAGTACGGGGTGGCGGGAAGCTTGCGCGGCTCCCGGCGATGGAAGTAACGACACACCGACAGTCAGAACCGCGACGAGCGTGTTGCGTGGAGGGTGCATCTGATTCTCCGGAAAATTGAACCCCGAGTCGCTATGCGCCGAGCAGCTGGTTCACGGCGCGATCCGCTTCGCGAATCGAGTTGCGATGGTCCATCGCGCCGGCGAGATCGGTATTGGCGAACGCAATGCGCCCATGCGGAGCGTTGCGCAACACGTCGCGCGCAGCAGGCTGGCCGTTCGTGCCGAAAAAGAAGCCGGGCTGCGGATTGACGTAGGCGTGCCCCCAGCGGTTGAGAATGATTCCGGCGATGTCCTTGCGCGGGTCGAATCCGCCGCGTGCAAACATGTCGCCCAGCTGCTGGCGAAAGGCGCGCTCGTATAGCGCGAAGGACGTGCCCAGCAGCTGTGTGCGGCCGCGACTGCCTTGCTCACCGATGGACAAGCCCGGCTGAGCGAACAGCACTTTGATCGTCAGCGCCGTCGGTGAGTCGGGTCCGAAACCCGGGGGCATGCCGCCGACCGCCGCCTGCTTGCGCACCGAGAGATAGTTGCCCAGCCCCTCGAACCAGCGACACCCCGACATCCCCATCGTGTAGAGAAAGCGCCAGTTGCGCACCGCGATGTTCACCATCAGACACGGCGAGCGGTAGAACTGGGCGTACGCCGCACGATGGCCGTCGGGGA
>DATLVL010000340.1:0-2911 GCA_035577525.1 Gemmatimonadales bacterium
CGGCAGGCTGGGGATTCTGCGCGGGTTGTTGCAGGACGGCGGCGAGCAGCAGGGGTACGACACTCATGCGAACGACACCTCGAGCGAAAGGGTTGTGACGGATTACTCGACGAGAACCGACACCTGGTCGGCAATGCCCGAGGCATCGACGGCGCGGATAGTATGCCGCCCATGCGAGATCGGCCAGCGGTCGCTGCGCCAGGGATGCCCATCGACGTACCACCGCACGCCCGCGCCTCCGACCGCCCGCAACGCAACGGTGGCATAACGCGGGTCCGTCCCCACCGGCACGGAGTAGCGGTCGCCGTCTTGGGGGCTGGTGATGTGGAAGCCTGCCACTGCCGGAGATTGGTTGTTTGAACCCCGGGGCATGGCCCCGGGGTCGGTCAACCCGGACAAGGATGCTGGACTGGTTGGACTAACCCCGGGCCCACGGCCCGGGGTCCCCCCAAGTCCTGCACCGGGGTTCTGGGAAGCCCAGTCCGCGTACTCCACCGGCAACACCACCTGCCCACCACGATGCCAGTCACACGTCTCCGTCGGCTCCGTTCCCGGAGCGAACCATTCGGTGGCGGGCGGACACTCCGGCCCCGCGCGCATTCCCGAGATCCGGCAGATGCGTACCGCGACTGCGCCGACCTCGGCGGGTGTCGCGAACGAACCGGCAGGGACGCGCTGTGCCACGAGCAGCGCTGCCCGGTGCAGCAGCGGCCCGGCGCCCGTGATGCCGCCGACGCCTTGCATCGGCGTGCCGTTGAAGTTGCCGACCCATACGGCCACGGTGAACCGGCCGGTCGTGGCCACGGCCCAGTTGTCGGTGAAGTGGCGACTGGTCCCGGTCTTCGCCGCTGCTTTGAAGGGAAAGTCGAGTGGCGTCTCGTTGCCGAAGCTCGGCATGCGGGCCACGGGGTCGCTCAACACGTCGAGCACCAGCGCCGCAGCCTGCTGGGACATGATGCGCCGCTGCTCGAACGGCGCCGCGCTCGTCATGTTCCAGCGCACCGGCCGCCACATGCCGCCATTGGCGAGGGCCCGGTAGCCGTTGGCCAGCTCGAGCAGCGTGACGTCGCCGTTGCCGAGGGCGAGTCCCAGTCCGTAGTACTCGGCTGAATGATCGAGCGTCGCGAAGCCGGCAGTGTGCAGCGTGGCGAGCAGGCTGGCGACGCCGATGCGCTGCGCCAGCTCCACGGCGGGGACGTTGTACGAGCTGCCCAGCGCGTCGCGCGCGCGCACCGGTCCGTGGAAGGCGCGGTCGTAGTTGCGCGGCCGGTAGGGCCCGAACGTCGTCTCGTAGGTGTGCGGGATGTCGGGCAACACCGATGCCGCAGTGTACCCGCGGTCGAACGCGAGACCGTACAGGAACGGCTTCAGCGCCGACCCCGGCTGGCGCGGCGAGATCACCATGTCCACCTGGCCTGCGGTGTCGGCGAAGAAGTCGGGCGATCCGACCCAGGCCAACACATCGCCGTCCGAGTTGTCGAGCACGACGAGCGCCGCTTCGGCGACGCCCTTGTCTCGCAACGTCTCGACGGTGTGTCGCACTTCCGCCTCGAGCGCCCTCTGCAAGCCGAGGTCGAGTGTCGTACGCCACTCGCCGCTCGGCACGGCGCTGTTCTGTCCCGCGTCGGCGAGCACGTGGGTGGTGAAGTGTGGCGCCAGAAACGGCGCCGTCGCGTCATGCACCAGTACCGGCTCGAGGTTGGCACGCTGCACGTCCTCGGCACGCGCGAAGCCGAGCGCCGCCATGCGGGCGAGCGCGATGCGGCGTCGCGCCCGGGCGCGCTCGACCGAGACGAGGGGATTGTCGCGCGCCGGCGCGTGCGCCAGCGCCGCGAGCAGCGCGGCCTGACCGAGGCTCAGCGTGCGCGGATCCGCGCCGAAGTAGAGATCCGCCGCGGCGGTGACGCCCGCCGTGCCCTGGCCGAGCGGCACGCGGTTCAGGTACTGCTCGAGGATCGTCTGCTTGTCGAGGTGGAGATCGAGTCGCCAGCTCCAGAATATCTGGCTCACCTTCCCGGTGATCGTGCGGGGCGTCCCCACGAGCAGACGCGCCAGCTGCATCGTGATCGTCGACCCGCCGGCGACGAGCCCGCGGGCGCGCACGTCCTGGACGGCGGCACGGCCCAGCGCGCGCAGGTCGACGCCGTGATGGTCGTAGAAGCGGCGATCTTCGACGGCGAGAAACGCCTGCAGCAGCTTGGGATCGAGATCGCCGAGACTGGTCCAGCCGCCGCGGGCTTCGGCGGCGCGAGTAGCGCGCAGCGGCAGGCCGTGCCGGTCGAGCAGCACGATGCGCGGTACGGGGCCGGGGTTGGCGAGCGCGGCCGGGAGGGGAAGCGCGATCCAGCCGACGACGAGCAGGACGGTGACGCCCAGCGCCGCCGCGCCGCGGCGCACGAGCTGGCGCCGGGTCATGCGCCGCCTCCGAGCCGGGATTCCGCCAGGCGGTCGGCAGCGGCGGCCGGAGTGACTCCCAGCCGCTCGGCGCTCGCGAAAATCCCGAGCATGGTGTCGTAGATGGCGTCGATCGTCGTACGGGTACGCTCTTCCGTCCAACCGAACAGGGAGCGGGCGCCGTCGATCACCCCGCCCGCGTTGGCGATGTAGTCAGGGCCGTACAGGATCCCGCGGGCGGCGAGCCGGTCGGCGTCGGACGGGAGGGCGAGCTGGTTGTTGGCCGCGCCGACGACGATCTGACACTGGAGGACTGGGATCGAGCGGTCATTGAGGACGCCCCCCAGCGCGCAGGGGACGAAGCGTTCGACCGGCAGCGTCGCGATGGTCTCGGCCGGGACGACCTGGTCGATGCCGGGGCGTGCAACCTTCCGAGCCCGCCTTTCATCCACATCGGCGACGAGCAACCGCGCCCCGGCATCCTGCAGCATACGAACGAGCGCCGTCCCGATATTGC
>DATLVL010000341.1:0-3269 GCA_035577525.1 Gemmatimonadales bacterium
CGTGCAGGTGGGCGCCGAGTGAAATGGTATCGATGGACTGCGCATCGAGGCCGACGTGCTTGCCAATGCGCACCGCGTAGTCGGACACGCGCAGCGAATGCCCCCTCAAATACGCGTCCTTCGCTTCCATGGCCTGCGCCAGCGCCTGGACGCCGCCGAGGAACAACTCCTCGATACGGCCCGCCTGGACCTCGACGCGCGCCTCGAGCTTGCGCTTGGCGTCCTCGAGCTGGCGTTGATAGTTCTTGAGCTCGAGCCGGAGCCCGCGCCGTTGCAGCGCCTGGTCCACGCGGGCGCGGACTTCCTCGAGGTTGAACGGTTTGCTCACGTAGTCGAGGGCCCCGAGGTGCAGGCACTTGACCGCCATGTCCACGTCCGCCACGGCACTCACCATCACCACGGCGGTGTCGGGCCAGCGCTGCGAGAGGTGGCGCAGCAGGCTGGAGCCGTCCATCTGCGGCATGCGCAGGTCGGAGATCACGAGCGGCGCCGGGTCCGTCTCCATCGCCTGGAGCGCTTCGACGCCGTTGCCGGCCTCCCGCACCTCGAATCCATCGCTTTCGAGCAGCTGCACCAGCACCCGTCGCAACCGCGGCTCGTCGTCGACAACGAGGCAGGAAAGGCCATTCTGGCCGGGCATGGTGGCTAACGTAAGGCTCGCTTGCCCGGGGCGAAAGGCGTCGGTACGTTCCCGCCATGACTCGGGGCTTGGACGATGATGTGCGGCGCCGGCTCTCCACACGGGCAGTGCACGCCGGCGTAGTGCCGGATCCGCTGGCGGGCGCGGTCATGCCGCCGATCTATCAGACCTCCACCTACATCCAGGACGGGCTGGGCCAGCATAAGGGCTACGAGTACGCCCGTACGAAAAACCCGACACGGGAAGCACTGGAGCGCAACGTCGCCGCGCTCGAGGGCGGCCGGCACGGATTCGCCTTCGGGTCGGGGCTCGCCGCGGTCGATGCGGTCGTGAAGCTCTTGTCGGCGGGCGATCACGTGGTGAGCGGAGAGAACGTGTACGGCGGCACGCACCGCCAGATGACCCACATCTGGGCGCGGCTGGGGCTCAGCTTCACCTTCGTCGACGGCGGCGACCTCGACGCGGTCGCCGGCGCCGTCACTCCTCGGACGAAGCTGGTGTACGCCGAGTCGCCGACCAATCCGATGCTGCGGCTGTGCGACCTCGCCGCGACCGGCGACATCGCGAAACGTGCCGGAGCGTTGTTCGTCGTCGACAATACGTTCGCCACCCCCTGCTTCCAGCGGCCGCTCGAGCTCGGCGCCGACATCGTGCTGCACTCGACGACGAAGTACTTGAACGGCCATTCGGACATGGTCGGCGGGCTGTTGATCACGAGCGGCGACGATCTCGCCGAGCGGCTCGGCTTCATCCAGAACAGCTCCGGCGCGGTTCCCGGACCGTTCGATTGCTGGCTGGCGCTGCGCGGCGTCAAGACGCTGCCGCTGCGAATGCGGCAGCATGACGCCAATGGCCGCCGCATCGCCGAATGGCTCAGCCACCACCCGCGTATCCGCAACGTGAACTATCCCGGTCTCCCCTCTCATCCCCAGCACGACCTCGCCTGCCGCCAGATGTCGGGCTACGGCGGCATGATGTCAGTCGAGCTGGGCGACGCCGCCTTCGCGCGGCGCGTGGTCGAGCGGACGCGCGTGTTCGCGCTCGCCGAATCGCTCGGCGGGGTGGAGAGCCTCATTGGGCACCCGGCGACGATGACGCACGCCAGCGTCCCCCTCGAGCTGCGGCGCAAGATGGGGCTCACCGACAGCCTGATCCGGCTGTCGGTGGGAATCGAGGATGTAGAAGACCTGGTCGAGGACCTGGACCAGGCCCTGGCGGCCGGCTGAGCCGAAACACGAAAGCCCCGGTCTCGTATGGTTCTGAATCCACCCAGCGGAGTTTCCGATGACTGACGCCACGAGCGGGCTGCCGGCAGCACGGCCCCGCAAGATCCTCACCCAGATCGCTCCCGTGTCGTGGGAGCACCCCGCCGATCGCGCCGCGCTGCAGTCGCTGCGCGCGGTGCCGGGGTTCGACGAGCTGTTGAAGAAGATCTACGGATTTCTGGGCGAGCGCGGCGTGCGTCTGTTGTTTCAGGCGGACGCCGTCCGCGTCGGTGCGACGCAATTCCCGCGGGTGAACCAGCTCTACACCGACGTCCTCACCACGATGGATTGGGCGGAGCGGCCCGAGCTGTTCGTGTCGCAGACTCCCTTCGCCAACGCGGGGGCGTACGGCATGGACAAGCCGTTCATCGTGATCAACTCCGGAGCCCTGAAGCTGCTCGACGACGACGAGCTGCGGGATGTGCTGGGGCACGAGTTGGGCCATGTGATGAGCGGGCACGCGCTGTATCACACCCTGCTCGTTCTGCTGCTCAACGTGAGCTTCAGCGCCCTGCCGTTCCTGGCCGGGATCGCGATCCTGCCGATTCAGCTGGCCCTGATGGAGTGGTACCGCAAGAGCGAGTTGTCGGCGGACCGGGCCGGACTGATCGCCTGTCAGGATCCAACGGCATCGCTGCGCGTCAACCTCAAGTTCGCGGGCGGCGGCGATATGTCACAGATGGATCTCAACGCCTTCCTCGTCCAGGCCAGGGAGTTCGAGGAATCGGGCGGCGCCATCGACCGCGTCTTCAAGATTCTGGGCGTCCTGATGCGCACGCATCCCTTCAACACCGTGCGAGCGGCGGAGCTGCAGCGCTGGGTGGAAGCCGGCGACTACGACCGTATCGTGCGCGGCGAATACACGCGCCGCGGCACCGAAGCCGAGAATCGCCCGCTCGACAAGGACATCAACGACGCGCGGGACCACTACATGAAGGAAGCGAAGGCGGTCGTGAACGACGTGGTCGATACGGCGAAGCGCGCGGCCCAGGCGTTCTCGGACGCAATGAAGAAGAAGTGACGCACCCCGCTACTGCCGGGTCCGCGGGCCGGTGAGGCCGAGTCCGATCCCCGCGGAAAGCACCTGGTGTCGCCATCCGGTGGCAAACGGAGGGCGACCGGCGGCGTAGGTGAGTGTGCCGATGGGACTGTACACGTAACTCACTCGCGGCGTCAGGGTCACGTCGGCGCCATTCACGCTGACCAGTTTCACGTCGTAGCCGATGCCCACCATGAGCGCCCACCGTCTGCCGGCGGCGGTCGTGTCGCCGCTCAAGCCCACGTCCGCTTCTGAGAGACCGACCCCCGCCTCGAGGAATGCACCAGCGCGGACACCCGGGTAGTAGCGCAGCAGCACTGTGCCG
>DATLVL010000342.1:0-2803 GCA_035577525.1 Gemmatimonadales bacterium
CATTGGTGCCGATGGTCCGAGACGTCGGGCGCGGCAGCGATAACTCCGCAGGCGCCGGGGCGGCTCCCGCCGCAACCGTCAAACCGCCCAAGTTGCATCAAAAGGTCCAGTTCCTCGCCACCGGGCCCTTCTGGCGCGCGATCACGGCCTCACCCGAGTGGCCCGAGTTCATGGCCGCCTATCTGCGCTACCGCGCGGCGACGTATTCACCGCAGGGCAGCGATGGCGGGGCTCGAGGGCTGGCTGATTCGCTGGAGGAGATGGCCGGCCGGCTCCTGGCACCGGTCCGCGACACGCCGCAGGCTGCGAGCTTCGCGATCCTCGGCTCGCAGAATCAGGACCCGCGCGGAATGTTCATGGACGGCGAGGTCGGCGTGCTGTTCACCGGCTCGCAATCGCTCGTGCCGCTGGTCGATCTCGTCTTCATGGTCGGGACCGTCACCTGGGTGAACGATCAGGCCACTCTCGACCGGATGATCCCGCCGCCGGGCGAGCTGAAGCGCCGCATCGCGCGGAACACCAAGGACGGCGTGTGAAGCGCGCCGTACGTCTGTGTCTCATGTTCGCCGTCGTCGCCCTGTCCGGCGCGTCGCTGCTGCCAGGCCAGATCGGCGAGCTGCATTTCGGTGTGGTCGCGAGCCACGGCACGCCGGGAGCGTACGGTCCCGGAGCCGGACTCGTTGTCGGCATCGCACCCGGCCGCCTCGTCTACATCGGGGCCCGCTGGTCGTATCAGTTCGGGTCTACGCAGGCGCAGGTGCGGACCCGCGTGCAGTCCTTTGCCGCGGATCTCGGTGTGCAGATCCCCGCGGGCCCGGTCGAGGTCGTACCGAGCTTGAGCCTGGGCGCCCTGCGATACGCTCAACGCGCAGCCGGAAGCACCGCCCACTCCGTCGAGTTTCTGGCGGCACCCGGCCTGTCCGTCGAGATCCCCGTGGCGCACATCGCGCTGATCCCAGAGCTGCAATTCTATTTCGCGGGCAAGCCCGACAATCTGCCGGTGCCGGTAACGCACCGCGGGCTGCTCACCTCGTTGCGGTTCGTCGTTCCGATCGAAGTCAGCCGGTTCAGGTGGTAGCCGCGGCGCGGCAGAGGGCAGCGCACCTCGCACTACTGCTCGTCGCGCTCTTGGCTGGCCCCCTCGCCGGTCAGGCAGCACCCTGGCGACGCAGCGTGTACCCGACTGGGATCAACCTCTCCGGCAATACCGGCCCGCAGGTAGGCGTCGGATTCACGATCGCGCGCCAGGCGGATTCCCTCGCCAGGCATCTGCTCGATGCGAGCGTGGTCGCAGCCGGAGGCTACGGACTGCGTGGCAGCTGGTTCGGGTCGTTGTCGTTCCACGCACCCGGGTTGTGGCCCGGCTGGCGCCTGGTGGCGTCGGGACTCGCGCAGCGAGAAGTTCGGTTCGAGTTCGTGGGTCTCGGCAACCAGTCCACCTACGATCCGGATCTCGTCACCGACAGCCAGCCCTACTATTACAAACTGCGGCGGACGCGCTACCGCGGAACGCTCGAGGTGACCCGGGGGCTCGGTGCGGGTCGCCTCATCGCCCTCGCAGTCGGGATCTCGCATACGCAGTTCGATTCCCTGCCCGGTCCGTCGCGCTTCTTGTCCGACTTCGGTCCCCAGGTCATCGAGATCGATCGGACCGCGCGGCTCAGCCTGGTGCTCGACCGCCGCAATAACGAGTACGACCCCGATCGCGGCTTTCTCGCGGAGCTGAGCGCAACGGGCGGGTCCGGTGGATCCGGTTACACGCAGTTCACCGGGGCCGCTCGCGCTTACCTCCCGATCGGCGCTCATACCGTTTTCGCGGTCAGAGTCGTTGCCGGTCGCACGGCGGGGCGGCCGCCCTTGAGCGCGCGTTTCGAGCTCCCGATGTGGGAAGGCTCGATCAACCCGTTGGGTGGACCGACATCGCATCGCGGACTCCGATCGCAGCGATTCATCGGCCGCGACGTCGAATTCGGCAACGTGGAGCTGCGCCGGTGGCTCTTTCGACTGGGCGGGCACCTGGAAGTGCTCGGTGCGGGATTCGTCGACGTGGGGCGCGTGTTCGAGGACGAGCCCTTCGCGCTGACCATGCAGCAGCTGAAATTCGGCCCCGGGCTCGGCCTGGGGCTGCGTCGCAACGGCAGGCCGCTCGTCAACGTTTCCGTGACGAAAGGTCCGGACGGCGTCGTGGTAACGAGCCGAACCGGCTGGGCGTTCTGAGGGCGTAGCGTCCGCGATCCTACCCACGGACCCACGTCGTCGTCAGATTCCGTCGGTCCAAAATGCCTGATACTTCCGCGGTCCACACCCTCGTCGTGCAGACGGCGTTCCTGGGCGACGTGGTGTTGACGACGCCGCTGCTCAGCGTGCTCGCCGAGCGGCACGGACCGGTGGACGTCGTCACGACGCCGGCGGCGGCGCCGCTCCTCGAGACGCATCCCGCAGTGCGGCGGGTGATTCCTTATGCCAAGCGCGGCGCCGACCGCGGATTCGCGGGACTCCTGCGTCTGGGCCGGAGCTTGCGTGCGGAGCGGTACGCCTTCGCGTACCTTCCCCACCGCTCGTTGCGCAGCGCGGCGCTGGCGGTAATTGCGCGCATCCCGCGGCGCATCGGCTTCGCGGACGGGTGGCGGCTGCTCTATACGGGATCACGCCCGCGACCGGCGACCGGTCACGAGATCGACCGCCTGCTGGCGCTGGCGGATGTCTTGCCACACCACCAGACGGCGCCGACGCTTGGCCTCACCGCTCTTGACGTCGCGGCCGCCGAGGCGGCGCTGCGGGCCGGCGGCAACACGGGGGCGTT
>DATLVL010000343.1:0-4911 GCA_035577525.1 Gemmatimonadales bacterium
CGGATACATGTTCACGACCTTGGGAGACCGGTCGCGGACCAGCTCGACGAGCTTCACGAGGCCGCCCAGGATGTCCAGCGGCTCGAAACCCGCGACGACGACGGGAATCCCGTGCCGCTCGACGAACCGCTCGAAGATCGCAGACCCGGTGATCGTCGCGGCGTGTCCGGCGGCGAGAAATCCCTCCACCCTCGACCCCGGCATCTCGGCGACGATTTCCATGACCGGCGGGATGTATTTGTGCGTGGACAGCACGGAGAAATTGCCGGGAGGCCCCGAGAGGACGACGGCGGCCGTCGCCACCGCCGTCGTCTCGAACCCGCTCGCGAAGAACACCACGTCCTCGGTCGTGTCACGAGCCAATTCAACGGCCTGCGCCGCACTATACACGACGTCGACGCGCGCTCCCTCGGCCTGGGCATCGGCGAGGGATTTCACGCTTCCCGGGACCTTCAGCATGTCCCCGTAGGTCGCGATCCGCACGCCGTCCTGCGCGAGCACGATCGCCTCGTCGACCTCGGGGACATCGGTGACACACACCGGGCAGCCGGGCCCCATGATCACGTTGAGGTCGCGCGGCAGGACGGCGCGCAACCCGAACTTCGCGATCGCCTGTTCGTGACTGCCGCAGACGTGCATCACCGAAACCGGCGTCCGCCCGATTTCTGCAACCACTCGAGCGAGTGCGGCCGCCAGCGCCTTGGCTTTCGCGGGATCGCGGAAGCGCAGCTCACCCACGCCTTCGCTCAGGAGGGTCTCAGGCATCGGGCCCCTCCGGTCGGCGAACGCCCGCGATCTCACCGCGGACGTCGGCCGCCATCATGTCCCCCTCGGTTTCCTTGAGGAGCAGCTCGTAGAGGGCCAGGGTGTCCTGGATCTCGTGGCTGGGGATCTTGCGGATGGCGAAGCCGACGTGGTTCAGGATGTAATCACCCGGTCCCACCGGCTCGTCTACGACGTCCAGCCGCGTCTCGCGCCGCACACCGAAGAAATCGACGATGGCGGTAGCCCCTCGGATTTCAATGACCCGTCCCGGCACTCCCAGACACATGGATCGCTCTCCTATGGTTGCGCGCCGCGGCCGGCGGTGGCGAGACGCTGCGTGAGGATCTCCCCCACGAGGATCGCCGCCGGATAGAAAATTTCTTCTTCTGTTCGAGCGTGCAGTGCGAGCCGTTGCGCGAAATCGACGATCTCCGTCTTGCCTTCTTCCGCCGCCACGGCCTCGAGCTGCGCCAGGGCACCCTTGATCGCACGGTGCTCGTCGATCATGAGCGGCAGCTCTTCTTTCAGACGGGCGATGAGCGGTAACGCTTCCGCCATGTCGGGCGACACCTCGTTGCGCGCGAGCCGCGCCAGCAGCCCGAGCGGAGGCATGGCGTACTCGTCCTCCCGCAGGAAGTGCGGGTGCATGAGCTGCGCGAGGTTTCGGGCCGCGTCGCCCACCTTGCCGGTTTCCAGGCTGACATCGGCCAGCTCGCGGTGCAGCGACTCGTGCTCGAATCTGATAGATGCAGGAATTCTCATCGGACTCCCTCCCGGCAAAGCAGCGTCGCGGCGACCGCTGCCTGTCCGTAGCTGATCGCCCCATCGTTGGGGGGGAGGAGGCGCGGGATGAGGACCCGCAATCCCGCACGCTCCAGGCGGTGGCGAATACCGCCGAGCAACCGCGCGTTCTGAAAGCACCCCCCGCTCAGCGCAACAGTGTCCAGGCCGGCGTCGCTCACGGCCCGCAGGGCGAGCTCGACCGCAGCCGCCGCCACGCTCTCGTGGAACGCCGCCGCCAGCTCGGCCCGGTCGCGATGCTCGCGGGCCTCCCCCAGAGCGATGAGCAGCGGCAGCGGATCGAGTTCCCACGTACCATACGGCGCCTGGTTCACAGGGAAGGGGAGCGGCGACGCCGGGCGGTTTCCTGCCAGAGCCTCCAGCTCCATCGCCGCCTGACCCTCGTACAACGCAACCGACCGGACCCCCAGGATCGCGGCCGCGGCATCGAACAGCCGTCCCAGGGAAGACGCCAGGGGCGTGTTGAGACGAGCGGCGATCTGCTGGTCGATGAGCGCCAACGCCTGCGGATCGACATCTCCAAAGGCGGGGGCGAACGCCGCCCGGGCCGACGGCTCGAGCGAGAGGTAGCCGCGCGCGACGCGCCACGGTGCGCGGGCCGCTGCATCCCCACCGGCCAGTGGTGCATAGCGCAGGTGACCGATGCGCGTGTAGCCCTCGAGATCGGCGACCAGGAACTCGCCGCCCCACACCTGTCCATCCTCCCCGTATCCCGTGCCGTCGAACGCCAGGCCGAGCGCACGACCGGTGAACCCATGTTCCGCGAGTACTGCCGCGACGTGCGCGTGGTGATGCTGCACCGTGAAGACGCGAGCGCACCCCAGTTCGGCGGCGATGCGGGTGGACAGGTATCCCGGGTGAAGGTCCCGGACCGCCACCTCGGGGTGGACGCGAAACAGCCGCTGGAAGTCGCGCAGCGTGCTCTGGAAGTGCTCCACGGTCTCGAGCTGCTCGAGATCGCCGATATGCTGGCTGACCCAGGCCCGCCGGCCGTGCACCAGCGCGAAGGTGTTCTTGAGATGCGCGCCCACTGCAACGAGCGGCACCGGACTCTCGACCGGCAGATCTACGGGAAGCGGAGCGAACCCGCGGGCCCGCCGGATGAAAAGCGGCTCGTCCCGTACGACACGCAGCACCGAATCGTCGTAGCGTGCCACGATCTCCCGGTCGTGTAGCAGCAATTCATCGGCGATCGGCGCGAGCCGCCGCACCGCGTCGTCGTTGGTGATCGCAATCGGCTCTTCACTGCGGTTGCCGCTCGTCATCACGAGGGGCCGCTGCACTTGCTCCAGCAGCAGGTGGTGCAGCGGAGTGTAAGCCAGCATGATCCCCACCGTGTCGAGACCGGGGGCGATCGAAGCGGTGAGCCCCGACTCCGCCCGGCGGCGCGCCAGGACGATGGGACGCTCGCGACCGGCGAGCAGCTGCTCCTCGAGCGGCGAAATCGCCACCAGCGCCCGCGCCTCAGCGAGCGTCCGCACCATTACCGCGAGCGGCTTCGCGTCACGATGCTTGCGCTCGCGCAGGCGACGCACCGCCCGCTCGCAGGTTGCGTCACACGCGAGGTGGAAGCCTCCGAGCCCGCGCAGCGCCACGATTCGTCCTTCCAGGAGCAGCCGCGCGGCGGCAGCGATCGGATCGGTCCTTGCCTCGTGCAGCCACAACCGCGGACCGCAGCGTGGACAGCTGTTGGTCTCGGAGTGATAGCGGCGGCTGGCAGGATCGTGGTACTCGCGCGAGCACTCCGGGCACTGTGTGAAGACTCGCATGCTGGTGCGTTCACGGTCGTAGGGCATCGCCTCGATCACTGTGAAGCGTGGCCCGCAATCGGTGCACGTGATGAACGGGTAGCGGAAGCGACGATTACCGGGGTCGAACAGCTCCGCTTCGCACGCGGCGCAGAGCGCTACATCAGGGGACACCGGCTGGCGGCGATCGGGGTCCAGCTCGCTGGCTCTGATCTCGAACGCGGTTCTCCCCGCCGGCAACAGGGGCTCGAGCTCCACGCGTTCGATGCGCGCGAGTGGCGGGGCCTCCCGTTCGAGCGCCTGGCGGAAATCGGCGATCGCCTCGGCCGTTCCCTCGATCTCGATTTGCACCTCGCCGGCGGTGTTCCGTACCCACCCCGCCAGGCCGTTCCGCGCCGCCAAGCGATGCACGAACGGCCGAAAGCCGACGCCCTGGACCACGCCGGTCACCCGCAAACTGGCAGCGGTGAGGACGGGAGTCGGTGCACTCATCGCGGCGACTTCGGGCGAGCTTCAGCCCGCACAAAGTCGTACCAGGGCCGCACGCCGTCGGGTGTGAGCGCGGAGGTGGAGATGACGTCGAGGTAGGGGTTCACGCGACGCAGGCAGGCCATCGCCTGGTCGAGGCGAAACGGTACGTGCGGCAGGAGATCGAGCTTCGTCAGGACTACGGTATCAGCTTGCTGGAACATCTTTGGGTACTTGACGGGCTTGTCCTCGCCCTCGGTGATCGAGAACAGCACGACCCTGGTGTTTTCGCCAAGGTCCCAACTCGCCGGACATACCAGATTGCCGACGTTCTCGATGAAGACGAGGTCGGTCGAGGCCAGATCGATGGCGTCGAGCGCCGTGAGGATCTGCCGCGCATCGAGATGACAGGCGCCGTTCGTCACCACGGCCTGGACCAGCCGGTCGGTGTGGCGGGCGAGGCGGTCGGCGTCGTTGTGGGTCTGGACGTCTCCCGTCACCACCGCGAGGGACAGGTCCGCCGCGAGGTCCGTCAGCGTCCGCTCGAGCAGCGTCGTCTTCCCCGCTCCCGGAGAGGACATGAGGTTGATCGCGGGCACTCGAGCCGCCGCCAGCCGAGCGCGCACCTGGGCGGCAAGCTCGTCATTCTTCGCCAGCACCCGCTCGCGTACCTCAATCGTCCGGACAGCCATCATCCACTTCCAGGTAGGCGAGACGGAGCACGTCGCCCGAGCGACGCAGGATCACGGGTCGCGCGCCTGCGAACGGCGGCTCGGCGAGCAACGCCTCGAGGCAGAACTGCAAATTGCCGATTTCCACGCCCGCATCGTCGCCGACCTCGAGGCCGACCGCCCGGACCGCGCCGGCGCCCGCCGCTCCGACCCGTACCTCGGTCATGCGACACACCTCGAGGGCGACGCTGAGCTCATGCATGGGCGGGAGGACTCACGTTTCCGGTCGCCGCGCGCCATACGGCAAGCTGTTGCTCCACGGTGTCGACCAGATCACCCAGGCGGTTGCGGACCGCATCGCTCAGGTCGCAGCCGGTCTCCAGGCGGGCGGGTTGCAGGCCGATGGCGACGGTTTCTTGCGGGAGTGTGCCGCGCAGCTCGGCCAGCGCCAGCACGTC
>DATLVL010000344.1:0-8489 GCA_035577525.1 Gemmatimonadales bacterium
GCAGGGACACTGCGACCTATTCCTTTCCGCTACGCCCGGGGATGGGCGTCATGATAGACCTGTTTGAGTCGCTCGACCGACGTATGAGTATACACCTGCGTGGTGCTGAGCGAGGCGTGTCCCAACAGCTCCTGCACCGCCCGGAGATCGGCGCCGGCATCGAGCAGGTGCGTCGCGAACGAATGGCGCAGTGAGTGCACGTGCAGCTCGCGGCCCCGCGGCAGCTGGTCGAGCAACCCGCGCACCGCGAGCTGCACGCCGCGCCGGCTCAGCCTTCCGCCCCGCGCGTTGAGAAACAGGGCGCGCCGCTCCCCGGTTCCCTGCACCACGAGCTCCTCGCGCCGGCGCAGGTACTGCCGCAGCGCGCGCGCCGCGTGCCCGCCGACCGGGAGCAGACGCTCCTTCTTGCCCTTGCCGCGCACTTTCACCTGGTCGGAGACGAGATCCACGTCGCCCTCGGAGAGCCCCGCCAATTCGGCGAGGCGCATCCCCGTCGCGTAAAACAGTTCGAGCATCGCCCAGTCGCGCACCGCTTTGAAGTCTCCTTCGGCCGCCCCGCGCTCGGCTGTGGCGAAGAGCATTTCGGTTTCGGCACGATCGAGGTAGCTCGGCAGGCGGCGCTCGAGTTTCGGGGTGCGCGCCGAGCGCGCGGGGTTCACGGAGACTCCGTGCGCGGCACCGAGGAACCGGTAGAACGTGCGCAGCGCGGAGAGCGCGCGGGCGACGCTGCGCCGCGCCAGGCCGCGCTCGTCCATACTGCCGAGCCAGCCGCGGATCGCGAGCCGGTCGACCGCCTCGAAGCTCCAGCGGCCGCCGTAGTAGCGGTCGCAGAAGGCGGCGAAATCGCGCACGTCGCGCGCGTACGCCTCCACGGTGTGCGGCGAATCATTGCGCTCCTTGCCGAGGAACGCGACGAACTGTTCGATGCGCGTCGCGGCGTTGGTGCTCATGCCATCACCGGGACGCCGATCGAGGCCGCGAAGGTCTCGATATCGCCGAGGGCGCGCTCGACCAACAACGCTTTTCTCTTCTCTTTGTCGCGCACCGCCGGGTCCAGCGGCTCGACGAGCCCGAAGTTGGCGTTCATCGGCTGGAAGCGCGCCGGATCGCACGCCACGAGGTAGTGGCATAACGCGCCGAGCATCGTGGTCGGCGGAGGAATGAGCGGCGGCTCTCCCGCCAGGAGGCGCGCCAGATTCAAACCGGCGAGGAGACCCGATGCCGCCGACTCGGTGTACCCCTCGACGCCGGTGATCTGCCCCGCGAAGAGCAACAGCGAGTTGTCCTTCACCGCGAGATGCGGCGACAGCGTCGCGGGCGCGTTCACGTACGAATTGCGATGAATGCTCCCCATGCGCAGGAATTCGGCGCGCTCGAGCCCCGGAATCAGGGGAAGAACGCGCCGCTGCTCGCCGGTGCGCAGCCGCGTCTGAAAGCCGACCAGGTTCCACATCTGACCGGGGCGATCCTCGCGCCGCAGCTGCACGACGGCAAACGGCTGCCGACCGGTGCGCGGGTCGGCGAGGCCCACGGATTTCATGGGGCCGAAGCGCAGCGTATCCCGGCCACGGCGGGCCATCTCCTCCACGGGGAGGCAGCCCTCGAAATAGGGCGTCTTGTCGAATTCGTGCGGCGGCTCGTACTGATCGGCTGCCACGAGCGCCGCGACGAACTCGTCGTACTGTGTCTCGTCCATGGGAGCGTTGAGGTAGTCGTCGCCTTCTCCCTTGCCGTAGCGCGAGGCCCGGAACAGCACGCGGTGATCGAGCGACTCGGCAGCGACGATCGGGGCGATGGCATCGAAGAATGCCAGCGACGTGGCACCGAGGCGGCCGGCGATCGCCGCGGCGAGCCGGTCGGAGGTGAGCGGTCCGGTCGCCACGATGCCCGCCGCGGGGAGCTCGGTCACTTCACCGCGCACGATGCTGATGTTGGGATGGGCGGCCACACGCTCCTGCATACTGCGCGCGAAGGCGGTGCGGTCGACCGCGAGCGCGGTGCCGCCCGGGACGCGCACTGTGTCGGCCACGGCGAGCACCAGGCTGCCGAGCCGGCGCATCTCGGCCTTGAGCAGGCCGTGCGCGTTGCCCGTCTCCACCGACTTGAAGGAATTGCTGCAGACCAGCTCGGCGAGGGTGTCGGTCTGGTGCGCCGGGGTGCGGGTGTCGGGTCGCATCTCGCGCAGCGTCACGCGGACGCCGCGCTCGGCGAGCGCCCAGGCTGCCTCGCACCCGGCGAGGCCGCCTCCGACGACGGTGGTGTTCAGGCCGCGTCCGGCTCCGCCGGTCCGCTCGCCTCCACGGGATCCACCGTCATTTCGTGGCCGCACTTGAGGCACTTGCGCGAAGCTCCCATCGTCTTGGACTGCTTCTCTTCCATCCCCACGAATCCGCAGCTCGGGCAGGCCACCGGGACGGGCCGGTTCCACACCGAGAAATCGCAGTCGGGATAGCGGGTGCAGCCGAAGAAATTGCGTCCCTTGCGCGTGCGCCGCTCCGCGATGTCGCCCTGCCCGCACTTGGGACAGGTGATGCCGAGCGGCACGGGCCGCGTGTGCTTGCACTTGGGGAAGCGGGTGCAGGCGAGGAATTCGCCGAAACGGCCGGTCTTGATGACCATGGGCGCGCCGCACTCCTTGCAGATCTCGTCCGACGGCTTGTCGGGGATCTTGTCGCGGCCGATCGGTTTGGTGAAGCGGCACTCGTCGGGGTAGCGGGCGCAGGCGATGAACGGCCCGAAGCGGCCGCTGCGCACTTCGAGGGGCGAGCCGCAGGTGGGGCAGCGCTCCTCGTGCAGCTTGGACAGGTCGTGCACGTCGCGCAGGATGGCGTCGATGTCCACGCTCGCCAGCTGCGTGTTGAACGGTCCCCAGAAATCACCCAGCACGTTCTGCCAAGCGAGATCGCCTTCCTCGACCTTGTCCAGCTCGTTCTCCATCTGCGCCGTGAACCCGACTTCGAACGTGTCGGGAAAGCAGCGACGCATCACCTTCCACACTTTCTCGCCGAGCGTGGTCGGCGAAAAGCGGCGCTCCTTGGTGGTCGCGTACCAGCGGTTCTGCAGCGTGCCGATGATCGCCGCGTAGGTCGACGGCCGGCCGATGCCCTTCTCCTCCAGCGCTTTCACGAGGCTCGCCTGGCTGTAGCGCGGCGGCGGCTCGGTGAAGTGTTGCGTCGGGACGATCTGGCGCAGCGTGGGGCGGTCGCCCTTGTCGAGGGGCGGAATCGGCCCGAAGTCGTCGCCGCTCTTGGCGTCCTCGGCTTCGTGACCCTCATGGAACAGCACGCGGTAGCCGTCGAACAGCACGACGGAGCCGGTCGCCCGGAAGAGGAAGCGGCCGAGGTCGAAGTCGACCGTGGTCAGCTCGTACAGCTCGGGCGTCATCTGCGACGCGACGAAGCGCCGCCAGATGAGCTGGTAGACCTTGAACATATCCGACTCGAGGTGCGGCTTCATCGCCTCGGGCCGGTGGGCGACGTCGGTGGGGCGAATCGCCTCGTGGGCGTCCTGCACCCGCGACGGGCCCTTCTTCCCCACGTGGACGTTGGGCGTCGCGGGCAGGTACTTGGCGTCATAGTTGGCCGTGATGAACTCGCGCGCCTGGGCGATCGCCGAGTCGGCAACGCGCACCGAGTCGGTGCGCATGTAGGTGATGAGGCCGACGGGCCCCTCCGCGCCGATCTCGATGCCTTCGTACAGCGCCTGCGCCGCCCGCATCGTCCGCTTGGGCGAAAAGCCGAGCTGCTTGGCGGCTTCCTGCTGCAAGGTGCTGGTAATGAAGGGAGCGGGCGGATTGCGGCGCCGCTCCTTCTTCGTGACGTCGGTGACGACGAAGGGGAGCTTGGCGGCGGCGTCGACGATCTCGCGGGCGTCCGCCTCGGTCTTGATCTCGGGTTTATGGCCGTCGAGCTTGTGCAGCCGCGCCTGGAACCCCTGGCCGTCCTTCTCCAGCTCGGCCTCGATGGTCCAGTACTCCTGCGGCACGAAGCGGCGGATCTCCTCTTCGCGCTCGCAGATCAGGCGCAGCGCCACGGTCTGCACGCGCCCCGCCGACAGCCCCGACTTGATGCTCTTCCACAGGAGCGGACTCGCCTTGTAGCCCACGAGACGGTCGAGGATGCGGCGCGCCTGCTGCGCGTCGACCTTCTTCTGATCGATCTCCAGAGGATGGGCGATGGCGTGGGAGACGGCGTCCTTCGTGATCTCGTGGAACAGGACGCGGCGCACCTTGCCGCCGCCATTGGCGAGCTGCGAGGCGACATGCCAGGCGATCGCCTCGCCTTCACGGTCGGGATCGGTGGCGAGCAGCACGCGCTCGGCGCCCTTCGCCGCGCGCTTGATCTCGGCCAGCGTCTTGGCCTTTTCCTTGATGGTGACGTACTCGGGGGTGAAGCCGTTTTCGATATCCACGCCGAGCTTGCGGGGGGGCAGATCGCGGATGTGCCCCACGGTCGCCTTCACCGTGTAGCCGCGCCCCAGGTACTTGCCGATCGTCTTCGCCTTGGTAGGCGATTCGACGATCACCAGCGAGCCACCAGGAGTCGACGCCTCTTCGGCGCCGTCGTCCGACACCGGTTCGTCCGGAACCGGCGCGGCAGCCCGTTTGGCGCGCGTCCGTTTCGGCTTCTCCACAGGATCTTGTGTCACCGGCTTCTTCTTACCAGCCACCGATCAACCTTTCTTCAAGCGGTCGCGGGAACGCATCGTTACCATCCTGCCCGAGTCCGCGCAAGTCGTACGATTTCTTCAACCACCTTGGCGGGCGCCTTGCGATCGGTCTCAACCGTCGCGTCCGCCAGAACATAGAACGGCTCCCGCTCCTTGAGGAGTTCCCGCATCTGTGACGCGGGGTCCTCTCCCATCAACACGGGACGGTTCCCCTGCGGGGCGGCGCGCGACGCCGCCGTGTCGGGGCGCGTCTTGAGATACACCACGAGTCCCCGCTGTTGCACCGAGGAGAGCGCCCCCGCCTGCGCGGCCCAGCCGCCGCCCGGGGCGACAATCGCCGGCGCGCCGCTGAGCGCCGCTTCCATCTCGAGGCGCTCCATCTCACGGAACACGGACTCGCCCTTCTCGGCGAAGATCATGGAGATCGGCCGCCCTTCCTTGCGCGACACTGTGGCGTCGATATCCACGAACGGGGCCTTGAGGGCGTCGGCGACCAGCTTCCCGACGGTGGTTTTGCCCGAGCCCGGCAGGCCGATCAGCACGACGTGTCGGATCATGAGGCCGCTCCCCGCGGCATGCGTGCGTGCAGCTGTGCGAGATAGCCGTCGACGTTGCGCTTCAATTCGCCGAGTGAATCGCCGCCGAATTTCTCCATCACCGCCTGCGCCAGCACAAACGCCGTCATCGCCTCCGCAATGACTCCCATTGCCGGTACCGCCGTCACGTCGGACCGCTCCGATTGCGCCTGGGCGACGGCGCCGGAGGCCAGATCCACGGTCGCGAGCGGCGACATCAAGGTCGAAATCGGCTTCATGGCCGCACGCACCACGAGCGGCTCCCCGGTAGACATTCCGCCCTCGGTGCCGCCGGCGCGGTTCGTCGCCCGCACGAACCCGGGGAGAATCTCATCGTGCACCTCACTGCCCTTCCTGCGGGCCGCCTCGAAGCCGAGGCCGAAGCCCACCGCCTTCACCGCGGGGATCGACATGATCGCCTGGGCGAGACGACCGTCGAGCTTCGTGTCCCACGACGCATGCGATCCCAGCCCCACGGGGAGGCCGAGGGCGACCACCTCGACCACGCCTCCGAGCGTGTCGCCCGCCGACTTGGCCGCGTCGATGCGCGCGATCATCTCGCGCTCGGCGCCGGGGTCGATGCAGCGCACGGGGCTCTGGTCGGCGGCCGGGTTGAGCGGGACCGGGAGCGGGGTGCGGGGCGTCGCGACGACGCCGCCCAGCTCGACGACATGAGAACCGATCTCGACCCCCAGGTGCGCCAGCAACGCGCGGCACACGGCGCCGCAGGCGACGCGCGCCGCGGTCTCTCGTGCGCTGGCGCGCTCAAGGATGTCGCGCGCGTCGGCGCGGTCGAACTTGAGGACGCCGGTGAGGTCGGCGTGGCCGGGACGCGGGCGCGTGACGCGGCGGCGCCGCTCCTCCCCCGGCGCCTCGGCCTCGGGGGCCATGACGTCCTGCCAGTGGGTCCAGTCGCGGTTCCAGACGAGCATCGCGATCGGCGATCCGATCGTCTCGCCGGCGCGCACCCCGGCCAGCCACTCGATCTCGTCGGCCTCGATCTTCATGCGCGCCCCGCGGCCGTACCCCGCCATGCGGCGTTTCAGCTCGGCGTTGACGGTCGCGGCGCTGAGCGGCAGCCCCGCGGGGAGCCCCTCGAGCACGCCGACGAGCCCGCGACCGTGGCTTTCTCCAGCGGTGGTGAAGCGGACCGTCACCGCACGCTCCCGATGCGCATATACCGGACAATAGCACGCGAGCCCGACTTTTGGGTCGGGCTCGCGCCGGCGTGGACCGGGAGGAGGACGCCGCTCACCGGGTGCGGAGCGTCCCGGGGCTCGGGAACGGATTGACGACCGTCGGCAACCGGAGCATCACCAGCCCCCGCGCCGTGATGCCGAAGAGCAGCTGATTGCCGGAGGCGTCGCGGGCGACGCGCAGCGGCCCGATGATCGGATCGCGGATCGGAATCGAGCCCACGACGCCGTAGAAGAAGGTATCGAAGACATCGATGTTGGCGTCGGGCCGCGCCGCAAACAGAATGCGGTTGTTGGGATTGCCGGGGCCACCGAATGCAGGCGTGCCCGGCTGGCCTGCCGCGAACGCGTGGTTGTAGTTCATGTCCATGCCCGGCGCCCCGACCGGAGCCACCGACGCGCCCTTCAGGCGCAGCCCCTCGTCGAGGTAGTAGATCGAATCGGCACGGACGACGTTGGTGAGGCCGTTGAAGTTCGTCGCAATCGCCGAGACCCGGACGCCGGTGTTGCTGATGAAGTCGCTCACGTCGACGCCCGGCGACATGCCGAGGTCCACGTCGTTGAAGCCCGCGTCGGTCGTGCCGCCACCCGTCGCGCACGGGCCCACGGGAACGTCGTGGGTCAGCGCGGCCTTGGAGCTATACGCGAACACGCGGGCGAACTGGGCCTGCACGCCGCCCTCGCCGATGAATGCGTGCGTGAAGTTTCCGGAGTTGCGCGCGAAGGTCGAATCCCCGAGCCCGAACGTGTTGAGCGTCACGTTGACCCCGGCGCAGGCCGACAGGATCACCTTGGACTGGTTGTACGGGAGGCCGCGGCGCAGCTCGATGCGGAGCGTATCGGTGCCCGCGCCGACCGGCGTGCTGCCGATCTCCCAGAAGAAGTGGCCGAACAGGTTGGCGATGTTCCCGGTGTTGATGAGCTTCTCCATGCGGAGCGTGGCCCGGCCGCTGAACGGCGACGTACTGCTCTGCGTCGGCGTGGTGGAGTAGATCGCGAAAATGGAGTCCGGAGCGCAGGCCGTCCCGCCCCCCGCGCGGCAGACGGTCGCGACGTACTGCGGCCGATCGGACACGTCGTAGACGGTGATCTCCTGACGGAAGCCCCCGCCCAGCTGGAGCACCTTGTACGTCTCGATCAGGTAGTTCGGCAGATCCTGCCGCCACACGAGGCGCCGGGCTGCGGGCCGCACGTCGATGATCGACAGCTCGGTGCCGCCGGAATTCGCCACGACGATGGTGTCGCCGTAGTTGCCCAGCGTGTCGCGCGGCCACAGCGAGATGCCCCATGGCTGCGGACCCGCGGTAGGAATGCCGCCCGCCACGAACGACGTGTTGGCGACCTGGAAGATCTCGACGCGCGACAGCGTCGGGTTGGTCAGGAACAGGGTGCTGTCGTTGGCGTTGAAGATCGCGTCGGCGATCGTGCCGCCCGCGGGAAGCGGACGGGTGACCCCCGCGACGACGGTCGCGGTGTCGTTCTTTTGCGCCGCGCCCGGCACGCCCCCGACCTGGGAGAACGCGCAGTTGCGGTTCGTGGCCTTGTCGCAGGCGTACCCCTGGACCAGGACGTCGGTCGGGAAGGTGGTGACGATGCCCGCCAGGTTGAGCGAGAAGTTGCGCGTCACGTCCGACAGGTTGCCGGCCGAGACATCGAGGCTGTCGAAGCGCAACACGGCTCCACCGAGCGTCCGGACGCGCATCCCGATCCAGCTGATGGCGCTCGGGTCGGTGGCGTGCACGCTGACGCTGTCGCTCACCTCGACCCGCGCCGGCACGGCGTCGGACACCGAGGGGGGCGTCGTGTCGGTCGCGGCGGTTTGCAGCGTGACGACGACGGAGCTGCTGGTGCCGCGGCGGCCGCCGGAATCTTCGGCGAAGCCCGTCAGGGTGATCGTGCCGCTCGCGGCGGCGACCGTCACCGTGTCGTAGTAGACGACCGAGTCGGGGTACGGGACCGGATAGGAAGCGGAGTCCGTCCCCGTCGGGTTGGTGACGCTGCCGGGGGGCGACGACAGGAATCCGACCTTGCGGATGCCGCCCTGATGGAA
>DATLVL010000345.1:0-4007 GCA_035577525.1 Gemmatimonadales bacterium
GGTCCCCACGATCGAGCCATACGCCGGTCGCTCCGCGCCCTGGCGCCGGAACGTGTACTCGAGCACCGCCTGCAGATCGTACTCGTGCAAGCCTGGGGCGATCAGCTGCATCGCCGCCTTGTGGCCCGCCACGCTGATCTCCGCCGCACGCCGCAGCAGCCCTTGCTCGGCGGGGCTCTTCGTAGCCCGCAAGCGGTCGACGAGCGGGGCGGCGTCCTGCACCGCGAGCCCAGTGTGCCGCTGGGCCAGGGCGCGCATCGTCTGCGCGCCGCGGGTGAGTGAGTCGAATTCCGCGAAGTCGGCATCCTCGACATCGCGCAGCGTGTAGAACGGCAGCCCGCTGCCGGCAAGCGAGTCGAGCGCGCCGATCAGCGCGTCATTGGAGCGGGACGGCAGTCCGAGGTTGGTCGCGAGCACTTGCGAGTCCGGCTCGATGCCGTAGTAGAGCGAGCGACGCGGCGTGCTGCGCGTGACGAACAGCGTCGCCCGACCGTGCCCACTTCGGACCACCAGTACGAGCGTCGCGTCGGCGTAGTCGTAGCCCGTGAGATAGTGGAAGCCCGGGACCTGGAAGAACGGTCCGAAGTCGCTCACCGGCGTGCGGCCGCCGAAGGCTACGACGATGCCGCTGTCGATCCGCGCGGCGAGGGAATCGCGTCGTGCGGCATACTCGGCGCTGGTGATTTGTGCGACGCATGGGGTGGCGGCAGCAGCGACGGCAACCGACACCAGACCGAGGCGGGCGAGAGCGTTCATGGTACTAAGCTGCGGTGCGCTCCGAACCGCAGCAACCAGGCGATTCCCGCCCCGACGAGGCCCGCGGCCGCGCCCGAGACGATCCCGATGCGCAGCGACGCGCCGCCCCACTCGGTAGCCCCCAACCCTCCTGCGAGCGCCAGGGAGATCGTCCAACACGCCAGGACCGGCCGGTTCCAGCGTCGGGCCCAATACACGGTGACGATGCTCAACACGGAGAGCGCGCCGTACAAGAGCTGCAATGCCGTCTGGATCGTCTGCCCGGTAGTGGCTGTGGTCGAGAGCTGGTGGATGCCACCGTTGATCCCGGTCCAGGCGAGCACCAGCAGCAGCACGATGGCGACTCCGAGGAGGAGACGTCGCAGGACCGGTCCAAATTTCACGGTGCGAGGTTGGTCGCGGCCTCCGAGTATGCCGCATCCGGGGGTCCCGCAAACTCGATGCTGGTCGGGAAGCCCCACTGGGCGTCGTAGGCGATTGCGCTGATGCGCTTCTCCGACAGCGCGCGCATCACCTGCGCGAAAAGGGTATCGATGGTGACGCTGGGTGGAGTGACAGCGCTGTCCGTCGCGAGGCAAGTGGCAGCGGCCACGCTGTTCTGCTGCACGGTCAGGTGCCACGACGCCGTCGGACACCCGACCGAATAGATCATCGCTCGCAGCGTGTAGTCGAACGAATAACTGGAGAGCCCGTGCGCATTCCACTGGGCCTGATGGGAGAGCACGTCGTCGAGCCTCGGTCCCGAAGCAGTCTGGCATGAGGCTTCGAGCAGCACGAGGACGGCGACGGCGGTAAAACGAACGAGCTTGGAATGCACGAACCCTTCCTTGCTGCGGATCTGCAGAAGATCGGGTGGGACCGCGGGCGATTGCAAGTAGCCGCAGCTATTGCAGGGTTGCGGCGTACTGCTCCAGCCGGGCGAGCTCCTTTTTGTAGATGCGCCGCAGCATCGCCGCCGTGACCGCACGCTCGATCGCGCCGAGCGGCCCGGAGCGACTACGGAACGTCGTCGCGATGGTGACGCGAGAGGACGCTCCCTGCTCTGCCGGTTCCACCGTGAATCGCGTGACACTGAATCCGCTGGCATCGACCTCTTCCAGAACGCGTCCCGGCTCGGGCTCGCGAATGTGGTGCACGAACTGCTGGGTTTTCCCGAGGACCCGGGTCTCCACCCGGATGCGAGTTCCTGCTCCGACGCCGCCCGCTTCGACCTCGACCGTGCGGAAGTATTCGGGTGGCACGATGCGGGGATGGTGCACGCGATAATCGGCGATGATGCCGTACACGCGCGCCGCCGGGGCGTGGATAATGGCCGACCCCTTCGCCGTTCCTTCTGTCATGTGGGGTTCACGAGACTGAAACGTGACTGCTGCGGGTGGATCATCCGCCCTGCGCACCTTCGAGCATCCCGATCGGAGGAGCGACCATGCAGATGGGCCAGGGCGATGGCGTCGCCGGCGACATCAACGTGACGCCGATGATCGATGTTCTGCTGGTGCTGATGATCATCGCGATGATCCTCGTGCAGCTGCGCATGGCGTTCGATCTGAACGTCCCGGCACCGGACGGACGGCGCACGCCGGGGCGGGTAAAGCAGATCGTGCTCGACCTCCCCGCAGCCGGTGGGTATCGCATCAACGGCACTGGCGTAACGGAGCCAGGGCTGGAAGCCCGAATCCACGCGCTCTTTGCGCGCCGGACGCAGAAGATCCTGTTCGTCCACGCTGCCGGCGAGCGGCCCTATCACGACGTCATCCATGCGATCGACGTCGCTCGTTCAGCCGGAGTCCAGATCATCGGCTACATGCCCTAAGGAACGTCAGGCTACGCGTCCCCTTGCTCGAACCGGCGTGGCCCGAGCGTCGCCAGCGTTACGATCCCCAGCACGAGCGCGATGGCGGGTGCCGTCGCCCCCGTGAGGAGGTACCCGACGGCGCCGAGCAGACCCGCCCCCTCCACTGCGGCCCACAGGACGAACACCGTCATGCGCACCGTCGCGTCCTCCCAATACATGTCCGGCGTCTGCTCCGGTGTCTGCTCCGGCACGCGCGGCCGCACCACCGTCACCGCGACCACCAACGCACTGGCGGCCGCCACGGTGAGCGCAATGCCGACGGCCGGTGACTGCACCAGCGGCGGCAGCTGCTGGACTCGCCGCACGATGAAGAACACGACGCCGGCGAGGGTCAGTCCCAGGGTGAGCGCGAGGTGGATCACGCGCATCGCGCGCGCATTGGGGACCGTCGTGCGGAGTGGTTCCATGTCAGGAAAGGTTCTCCTGAATAAACCGCGGGCTCAGGTGGATGTCCACCTCCACGAGCGGCCCCTCACCGATGCACGTGAAGCTGTGGATCTCGCCTGCCTTGATCACAAGAATGTCCCCGGCGCTGGCCTCGAATTCCGTTCCGTTGATCACGTAGCGCCCCCGGCCCTCGCGGACGAACTGCACCTCGTCGTAGGGATGGCGGTGCGGCTTCGGCCCCTGCCCAGGCTCTGCCCGGAGCAGAAATGCGGAAATGTTCACGTCGCCGTTGTCGGCCCCGACGAAGTTGTGGGAAAGGCCGAGGAACGGCAGCGCTTCCTGACGGACTCGATACATGCGGGCGACCTCCTCGTGGTAACTTCCCTCATCCATGATCACCGTACAGCCGATTCAGCTCGAAGGCCATGGCGTCCGGCTCGAGCCGTTGACGCCGGCCCACGCCGCTGCGTTGCGCACGGCCGCGTCCGACGGGCGGTTGTGGGAGTTGTGGTACACGGCCGTCCCCGAGCCCGACAAAGTCGAGCCGTACATCGAGGCGGCCCTCACGGGCCTTCGCGACGGCCGCATGCTGCCGTGGGCAGTGCGCGAGCTGGCGAGCGGGACGATCGTCGGCAGCACACGCTATCACGACATCGTCGCCGAAATCGACCGGGTGGAGATCGGTTATACCTGGTATGCCAGGAGCTGGCAGCGCACCCATGTGAACACGACGTGCAAGCTGCTGTTGCTGCAACACGCCTTCGAGACGCTCGGCTGTCAGGTCGTGGGACTCCGCACCGACAACTTCAACTTCGCCTCACAGCGCGCCATCGAGGGGCTGGGGGCCAGGAAGGACGGCGTCATTCGACATCATCACGCGCGGCGCGACGGCTCGGTGCGCGACTCGGTGATGTACAGCGTGCTGCGCGCGGAATGGCGCGACGTGAAGCGCAACCTCGAGTTGCGGCTGGCGCGTCACCGGTCATGAGGCGTCATCGGTAGTCAGTTG
>DATLVL010000346.1:0-14550 GCA_035577525.1 Gemmatimonadales bacterium
ACCGCGTGCTGCGGCCGGTGCTCCGGCTGCTGCATCGCGGGCTCGGGCTCACGCCCGACCAGGTCACGTGGGCGGCGTTTGCCGCGAGTGTGGCGGCCGCGGCGGTGCTCGCCACCGGGCGGCTCGACATAGGACTCGCGCTGCTCGCGTTCGGCCAGGTGCTCGATGGACTGGACGGGGGCATTGCCCGCGAGTTCAACCTCGTCTCCCCCACCGGCAAGCGGCTCGACGACCGGCTCGACCGTGCATCGGAGGCGGTGGTGTTCGTCGGACTGATACTCGGCCGGTTCGTCGCGTGGAAGCTCGCATGCGTAGCGATGATCGCGATCCTGCTCAACTGGACGATCAGCGACCGCTCGAAGCTCGACCCCGGGGTGAAGCGCTTCGCTCTGTACTTCGGTCTGTGGGTACCCTATCGCACGGTGTTTCTCGTGATCTTCAGCGTCAACCTCGCCGCGTACGTGGTGGGGTTGCTGCTGCTCGATTTCCGGTTTCAGATCAAGATGGATGCGCTGGGTGGAGACCTCGATACGGTTGCATCCCGCGCGGCGGCGCTGCCGGACTAGAAAGGCGACTCCCGTGCTGGTGCTGCTCCTGCTCACCGCGCTGGCGACCGACAGCGCGCACAGCCTGACCATTCCCGTCGCGCCCAAGGAATCGCTGCACGTCGTCGCCGCGGGCCCCGAAAACGGCCATGCGGTGGTGCTGATCCCCGGGTTCTTCGGCTCCGCCTTCACGTTCCGCAAAGTCACTCCCGCGCTGAATGCGGCGGGATACCGCACGCTCGTGATCGAGCCGCTCGGCATCGGCGGCTCCTCCCGTCCCGAGAAGGGCGACTATTCGCTCACCGCCCAGGCGCGGCGCATCGGCACGGTGCTCGATTCGCTCGGCGTCCCGCAGGCGTTGGTGGTGGCGCACTCCAACGGCGGATCGATCGCCATGCGGCTGGCACTGCACCGGCCCAGTCTCGTGGAGGGCGTGCTGTCGATCGAGGGGGGACCGACCGAGAGCGCCGTGACGCCGTCGTTCCGTTCCGCGCTGCGCTTTGCACCGTGGATCAAGCTGCTCGGCGGCGTGCGGCTGATCCGCTGGAAGATCCGGCACATACTGCTGGACTCGTCCGGCGACAAGAGCTGGGTGACCGACGACGTCGTGACGGGCTATACCGCGCCGGCGGCGTTGAACCTGACCGCAACCTTAAAGGCGTATCTCGCGATGGCGGCGTCGCCTGAGCCCGAGAAGCTCGCCCCGCGTCTGGGGGAGATCAAATGTCCGGTTTTGTTGTTGGTGGGCGGCACGCCGCACGATGGTGACGTGGGAGCGAAAGAGGTGGTCTTGTTGCAGCGCACGCTGCCCGATTTCACGGTGGACAGCGTGCCCGGTGCCGGCCACTTCCTTCAAGAGGAACGGCCCGACGTGGTGGTCGATCGGATCGAGCATCTCGTGGGGTCGAAATCCTCGTTGGACATGATCGATGCGAATCGCCCTCATCGCTGAAGACTACTATCCCCAACTCGGCGGCGTCCCGGAGCACGTTCACAACCTCGCCCTCCAGCTGATCGCCTGGGGGCATCACGTCCATGTGATTACGGCCAGGATGCGCGAGGCCAACGCCGACGCGCCCTTCGTGCGCCGCGTCGGGACGAGCCTCGTCATCTACAGTAACGGCGGCGTCGCGCGGATCACGGTGGGGTGGCGGCTGCAGCGCCGGCTCGAGGAGCTGTTCCGCGCCGAGCGCTACGACGTGGTCCACGTGCACGGCGGCCTGGCGCCGACGTTCGGGGTCGTGGCGCCGCTGGCGGCGTGGAAGGTGGGCATCCCCGTCGTCGCAACGTTCCACTCGTGGTTCCCGCGCTCGGTCGGCTTGCGGGTGTTTGCGCCGATCTTCCAACGGCTGCTGGATCGCCACGCCGCGGCGATCGCGGTGAGCACGCCCGTGGTCGAGGCGATGTCGCGCTACGTCCACGCCGACTGGGAGATCATTCCCAACGGCGTCAACACGACTTTCTTCCAGCCCAATGGGCGCCGCCCGATCGACGCGCTGCGCCGCGGCCCGCGTCTGCTCTTCCTCGGGCGGCTCGAGCCGCGCAACGGCCTCAACGTGCTGCTCGAAGCGATGCCGCTCATCCTGCAGCGCTTCCCCAACGCGGTCCTGACCATCGCCGGCGACGGCCCGTGGCGCGGCTATTATGAGCGGCGCGCCCGGGGCCTGGGACTCGGGGAAGGTAGGCGGGTGCGGTTCGTCGGGCGTGTGTTCCAGGAGCGCCCCCTGCTCTACGCCGCGGCCGATCTGTACCTCTGTCCCACGACGCGCGCGTCGTTCGGAGTGACGCTGCTCGAATCGATGGCCTGCGGGACGCCGATGGTGCTGGCCGACAACGTCGGCTTCCGCTCGGTCGTTCGCGAAAACCGCGAAGCGGTGTTCCTCACCCAACAGCGTCCCGAGGTCTGGGCGGACACCGTCACCGGGCTCGTCGCCGACGTGGATCGGCGCGCGGCGATGCAGCGGGCCGGCCTCGACCGCGCCGCCGAGTTCGCGTGGCCGATCGTGGCGCGGCGCGAGCTCGCGGTCTACGAGCGGGTGACCGGGATCTCCGAGGAGCGGGCAATCCTGACGGCGTAGGTGTACCCCGGGGCTCCCGGAGTCAGCCCCGTAGGGTCCAAAAAGCGCGGCTGACCCCGGGCCGACGGCCAGGGGTTTTAGATTCCCAGCCCATGCCGCGCGCCATCATCGCGCAGTCCCTCTCGAAGACATTCCGCGTCAAAGTTCGCGACCCGGGACTGGCCGGCGCGGTGCGGGCGCTGTTTCGCCCCCGCTACCGCGCAGTGCAGGCGGTGCGCGAGGTCAGCTTCGAGATCGCGCCCGGCGAGATCGTCGCGTTTCTCGGCCCCAACGGCGCCGGCAAGACCACCACCCTCAAGATGCTCGCCGGGCTGCTCTATCCCACGAGCGGACAGGTCCGTGTCGCGGGATTCGAGCCCTGGTCGGGCGGCGCGGCCTTCAAGCGCCGCATCGCCCTGGTGCTCGGCAACCGCCAGCAGCTCGTCTGGGATCTCCCCGCCGAAGAGACGTTTCTCCTCAATCGCGCGATCTACGACATCGCCGAGCGCGATTTTCGCGAGCGCCTGGGCGAGCTGGTGGATCTGTTGGGGCTCGCGGCCGTCGTCGACAAGCCGGTACGCCAGCTCTCGCTCGGCGAGCGGATGAAGTGCGAGCTCGCTGCCGCCTTGCTGCACCGGCCGCCGATCCTGTTTCTCGACGAGCCGACCCTGGGACTCGACGTCAGCGCCCAGGACGCGATTCGCCGCTTCCTCGGCGCCTACCGCGACCGCCACGGGGCCGCGATCCTGCTGACGTCGCACTACATGCAGGACGTCACCGCGCTCGCCTCGCGCGTCATCATGATCAACCGCGGACGCCTCCTGTACGACGGCTCGCTCGACGCGCTCGTGGCGCGCATCGCGCCGACCAAAAGGCTCGAATTGGTGCTGGGGGGGCCGGTCAACCAGGAATCGCTGGCGGCGTTCGGCGCCGTGCACAGTTTCCGGTTTCCCCACGCGGTGCTCGACGTCCCGCGCGAGGCCGCCGCGGCGACGAGCGCGCGTCTGCTCGCCGGCCTCCCCGTCGCCGATCTCTCGATCGCCGATCCACCGATCGAGGAGGTGATCCGGCTCGCGTTCGCCGCAGGGGAAGAGGAGGAGTGAGCGCCCTGGCAGGCTGGGCGCGGCGCTACGGCGCGTTGATCCGCAACGCGTGGCTCATTGATCTGCAGTATCGGGCGTCGATTCTCCTGTGGGTGCTGTGGGGCGTGACCGAGCCGGCGATCGCGCTCGGCATCTGGTGGGCGATCGCCGGTGCGGGCGACGTCGACGGCTACGCTCGCGCCGACTTCGCGCGCTACTTCTTCGCGATGATGCTCGTCAATCAGCTCACGATCGCATGGGATTCGTGGTACCTGGACGGGTGGATTCGCAACGGCGAGTTGAATTTCCGGCTGGCGCGGCCGCTGCACCCGGCACACGAAGCGACCGCCGACAACCTCGCGTACAAGGCGCGCAGCGGCTCGATCATCGTGCTGGTGTGGCTCGTCGTCGCGGCGTTGTGGCCGGCGGTGCGGTTGCCGGTCGATCCCGCCCGCTGGGCATTGACGGCCGTAGCGGTCCTGTTCGCGGCGGGACTGCGGTTTCTCATCAGCTTCACGACGGGCCTCCTGGCGTTCTGGACGACCCGCGCGTCGGCCATCATGGAGCTGCACGCCGGCATCGCGATGTTTCTCGCCGGCCGCATCGCCCCGCTGGCGCTCCTGCCGCCACCGATCGCACATCTCGCGACGGTACTCTGGTTCCGGCCGATGCTCGCGTTTCCGGTCGAGGTCCTGACCGGCGCCGTGACCGGCTCGGCGGCCTTGTTGCGGGGATTCGTCGCGCAGGCCTTCTGGCTCGCCGTCTGGTACGGGGCCTGCCGCCTTGCATGGCGGCGTGGACTGCTGCGCTACGGAGCGGTGGGCGGATGACCGTGCGGCGGCTGCGCTGGCCCGCGATCCTCGCCGGTCTCGTGCGACTCAACGCGGTGGAGGAGCTGCAGTACCGGGCGAACTTCATCGCCAGCGTCCTCGCCACCGCGTTCTGGATCGCCACGGCGCTGCTCACCCTCGCATTGTTCTTCCGCCATACCACGCGCCTCGGCGGCTGGGACTATTGGGAGGTCGTGGTGCTCCTGGGAGTGTTCAACGCCCTCACGGGCGTCATCGAGGCGGTGTTGCGGCCGGGAATCGGCCAGCTCGCCGACGATGTGAAGAGCGGCGCCTTGGACCTCGTGCTCATGCGTCCGGCGGACGCGCAACTGTTCGTCTCGTTCCGGCGGCTCGATCTCTGGCGCGCGACCGATATCGTGCTCGGCTTCGCACTCTCCGGGTATGCGCTGTTCCGCCTGGGGCATGTCCCCACGATCTGGCAGTCGGCGGCGTTTCTCGTGGCCCTCGCGGCGGCCGCGCTCGTCGTTTATGCCATCTGGGTCGCGCTGATGAGTCTCGCCTTCTGGTTCGTGGCGGTGGAAAACATCGCGGTGTTGTTCGATGCAGTGTACGAGGGAGCGCGCTATCCCGTGTCGGCGTACCCGGGGGCGCTGCGCTTCGTGTTCGTGTATCTGCTCCCAATCGCCTGGGTGACGACAGTGCCCGCGTCCGCGCTCACGGGACGGTTGTCGCCGCTCATCGGACTGGGGGCGGCGGCGGTCGGCGCGGCGGCATTCCTGCTCTCGCGGCTGTTGTGGCGGACTGCCCTGAAGCGCTACACCGGCGCCAGCGGCTGACGTCCGCTCAGGCGCGCTTGCGCACCTGGTCGACCACGGCGCGCGTGGCGGTCTCGAGGTCGGGGGCGCGCAGCAGGCTCGAGCCGATCAGAAACATCGTGTCGTTGCCGTAGACGTCGATCCAGTACGCGATGCGCGCGGCATCGACGCCGCCGCCCGGCACCGGGAAGGCGGGGCGCGTGGAGCCGAGCGGCGCACGCAACCGCCGGTTGATCGCCTCGCACAGCTCGAGAGTGAAGTAGCTGAACCGCCCGCCGACGTTCGTGTAGACCACGCCATCCGACCCGATCACCCGGTAGAGCAGACCGTACAGCACGTCAGCGGCGATGCCGTGGTCGTCCCCGAAGAACGCGCCGCTCATCGTGGGGTGCGACAGCACCACGAGCCCGCGCTCGCCGATGGCCCGTGCCGCGTCGACGCCCTGCGGCAACAGGTTCACGAGCACGCCGCGGCAGCCCGCCCGCGTCGTCACCTCGAGCCGCTCGCCCAAGCCCGTGAGCGACCCGGTGATGTTGGGGAAATAGAGTGTCCGTCCCTCCGTCTCGCGATTGGCGCGCTCCACCGCCTCCTGGCAGCGCTCGACCCGCTCGCGAAACGGTGCCGCGGCCTGGTCGGTGAGATTGTGGTCATCTTTGACGATGTCCGCGCCGGCGCGGGCGAAGCGATAGCACAGCTCGGCGAGCGCTTTGGCGTCGAGCCCCAGCGGTTTGGTCGCGGTGCAGACGAGGGGGCGGCGCGGCGCGTCACAGATCTCGCGGATGCCGGGAATGCCGAAGCGTGGACCGGGCAGCGCGCGCAGCATCGACTCGGGAAAGTCGAGATCGATGAGCCGCACCGCTGGCTTCATCGAGATGTTGCCGAACAGGAGGTTGAACAGCTCCGTGATGCCCCCGCCGACGATCACCGGATCGTACGCGATCACGACACGCCAGCGGCCGCTGCCGTCGGGCTCGAGCGATTCGATGCGGCCCACGAGCCGGGCTTCGACCTCCGGGGCGGTGTCCTCGGGGACTTCGACCGTCTGCTCGCGCGCGATGTCCCGCGCTCTGGCAGTCGCGTCGGCTTTTGTGTCACACGTGAGATGGTAGGTGGCACGCAACATGGACGGGCAAATTGCACGCTCCCGCCCCACCCGGAAAGGGCGCATATCTTGTGGCATGCGCGTCGTCGCCCTGTTCCTGGTGGGTGTCGTGGCCTGGAGTCACGCCGCATGGGCACAGGACAACTACGAAATCCAGGTCTACGCCGCCGAGCTGGTGCCGCGCGGCGCCACGATGGTCGAGCTGCACAGCAACTACACCTTCCGGGCATCCGGTGACAGCACTCCCGGCGTGCTGTCGTCCCGTCACGCCATGCACGAAACGATCGAGATCACACACGGCTTCACCGAATGGCTCGAAGTCGGGGTGTACGTGTTCACGAGCGCCGACCCGTGCGGAGGGTGGCAATGGGTGGGCGACCACCTGCGGCCGCGGGTCAGCGTGCCCGCGCGCTGGCACTGGCCTGTGGGAGTGAGCCTGTCGCAGGAGATCGGGTATCAACGGCGCGCGTACTCTGAAGACACCTGGACCTGGGAAATCCGGCCGATCGTCGATAAACGACTCGGCCGTGCGTATGTCTCACTCAATCCTGTGATTGACCGCTCGCTCAAGGGCCCGGGCGCGGGAGCGGGGTTCGGCTTTTCTCCCAACGCGCTCGTATCGCTCGACGTGACGCCACGCGTCACGGTGGCGCTCGAGTATTATGGAGCGTTTGGACCGATCAGCGATCCCGCTTCGCTCGATCGCAGCGAGCAGCAGCTCTTTCCGGCGGTGGACATCGATTTCGGCCCCGAGTGGGAATTCAACGCCGGGGTCGGCGTCGGGCTCACCCCGGCGACCGACCGCCTGCTCGCCAAGGTCATTCTCGGACGGCGCTTCGGCGGGAGCCACCCGTGAGCGGCGCTCCGGCGTTCGTCTTCGATCTCGACGGGACGCTGGTCGACAGCGTCTACGAGCACGTCCTCGCCTGGCGCGAAGCGCTCGAGCGCGTGGGCGTCGAGCTGTCGGTGTGGCGCATTCATCGGCGCATCGGCATGAGCGGCGGGCTGCTGGTGGACGCGCTGCTGCGTGAGACGGGACGCCAGGTGACGCCGGAGCAGGCCGACCAGATGAAGCGGTTTCACGCCGCGGCATACGCCCGGCTTTCCGCGTCGGTGCGGCCACTCCCCGGGGCCCGCGAGCTGCTGCGCCGCCTCACCGAGCTGGGCGTCCCCTGGGCGATCGGGACGAGCGGCTGGATGGAGAGCGCGCGTCCGATGCTCGAGCTGCTCGGCGTTCCCGCCAGCGTCCCGATCGTGACCCGCGACCAGGTCGCGCATGCCAAGCCCGATCCCGACCTGTTCATCGCCGCCGTCGAGCGGCTTGGCGTCCCGATGACCGACGCCGTGGTCGTGGGTGACAGCGTGTGGGACCTGCTCGCGGCGCGTCGCGCCCGCGCGCTCTCCATCGGGCTCCTGTCCGGCGGATACGGACAGGACGAGCTCGAGCGTGCGGGCGCGTACCGCGTCTACCAGGACCCTGCAGACCTGCTGGACCATCTCGACGAGGTCGGCGTCCGTGGCAGCTGACGCGGCTCGTCCCTCCGTAGTACTACGGGCGTAGGCTTTCGGATTCTCCGCGGCGCGCGCACGGCGTAAGCTGCGCGCATGCCGCTGGCGTGCACCGGCGTCAACCATCGCACCGCCTCCGTCGCACTGCGGGAACGGCTCGCCCTGGGGCCCGTCGCGCAGCAGCGCGTGCTCCATGAGTCGCGCCGGGATCCGCGCGCGCCGTTCACCGAGCTCGCGATTCTCTCCACCTGCAACCGCACCGAAGTCTACGCGGCGCCGGTCGACGCGTCCGATGCGCTGCTCGAGCTGCTGTCGAACATCGCCGGGGTGCCGCCGGCGGCGCTGCTGCCGCACACCTATCACGAGGCCGGAGTCGACGCCGTGCGGCGGCTGTGTCGCGTCGCCGCCGGACTCGATTCGATGGTGCTCGGCGAATCGGAGATCCAGGGCCAAGTGGCTGCGGCCTTCCGGACCGCGGAGGAAGCAGGGACTGCGGGACAGGTACTCGGCGCCGCGTTCCGCGCCGCCGCGCAGGCCGGTCGCCGCGCGCGATCCGAGACCGGCATCGGCCACCTCCCCACGAGCGTCAGCACCGAGGCGATCCGGCTGCTGCGCGACGTCGCGGGTCCGCTCGATCGGCTCTCGGTCCTGCTCGTCGGTACGGGGAAGATGGGCCGCCTCGCGGGGCTTGCGCTGCGCCGGGCCACCGCCCGGCTGACGGTCATCAGCCGCACCGCCGCCCACGCCCGGGAGCTGGCACAACACTGCGACGCGGAAGCGCTGGGATGGCACGAGCTGGCAAACGCCATCGCCCACGCCGACGCGATCATCTGCTCGACCGGCGCGCCGCACGCCGTCCTCAGCCGCGACCTCGTACAGGGCGCGATCGCCACGGGCGGTGCGCGGCGCCGCATTTTCGTCGACATCGCCGTACCGCGCGACGTCGAGCCCGAGGTAGGCACCCTCGAGGGATGCGAGCTGTACGACCTGGACGCGCTGCAGCAACGGCTGGCTGGCAACCTCGAGACCCGGCACCGGGAGCTTCCCGCCGCCCTGGCGATCGTCGAGCAGGAAGTCGAGCGTTTCGATGCCTGGCAACGCCGCCGGGCGGTCCATCCCGTGCTCATCGAAATGCGGGCCCAGGGAGAGGCGATCCGGCAGCGCGAGGTGGCCCGGGCGCTGCGGCGGCTCGGCGCCGCGTCGCCGGAGGTCGCCGCGCTGCTCGAAGAATTCTCCAAGTCGCTCGTCAACAAGCTGCTGCACGAGCCGACGCGCCGGCTGCCCACCGTTGGAGATCCCGAATTGGCGCGCGCCCTCTTCGGACTGGACACCGGATGACCACGGTCCCGACGCGGGTGCTGCGCGGCGGTACACGCCGCTCCCTGCTGGCGCGCTGGCAGACGACGCGCATCCGGGAAGCGCTGCGCCAGCGCGGCGTCGCGAGCGAAGAGATCGCGATCACCACCGAGGGCGATCGCATCCTCGACCGTCCCCTTCCCGAGATCGGCGGCAAGGGGCTGTTCACCGAGGCGCTGGAAGAGGCGCTGCGCGCCGGCGCGATCGACTTCGCAGTTCATTCGCTCAAGGACCTGCCGATCGAGCCGGCTCCGGATATCGTCGTGGCGGCCGTCTGTTTGCGCAGTGACCCGCGTGACGTGCTGGTCGCCCGTGAAGGCCACACACTGCGCTCGCTCCCCACGGGCGCCTCGGTGGGGACCTCGAGCACCCGCCGCATCGCGCAGCTGCGGGCCATCCGTCCCGACCTGATGCTGCTCCCGCTGCGCGGCAACGTCGACACGCGCGTGCGCAAGGCGCAGCGCGGCGACTACGACGGCATCGTGATCGCGGCGGCGGGGGTGGAGCGCCTCGGCCTCGGCGACGCGATCACGGAAGTGCTGCCGCTCGAAGTAATGCTGCCCGCCCCCGGACAGGGAGCGCTCGCGGTGCAATGCCGCGCGGAGGATGCGGAAACGCGCGAGCTGCTCGCCGCGCTCGACGATCCCGAGGCGAGAGCCGCGACCGACGCCGAGCGCGCCTTCCTCGCTGCCCTGGGTGGAGGATGCTCCGCCCCGGTCGCCGCTCTGGCGGAGGTCGGGAGTGATGGCACGCTGCGGTTGACCGGGGCGATTGCGGCCATCGACGGCTCGAAGGTCGTTCGCGTGACGGGATCAGGTCCCGTCGCGGAGGCGATACGCCTGTCCGAGGGGCTCGCCGAGCAGGCGATACACCGCGGCGCGCGGGACCTGTGGTGAGCCTCGCCGGTCGCCGGGTGCTCGTGACGCGGCCGCGTGACCAGGCCGAAGCGCTTGCCCGGGCCCTGGCGGCGCGGGGAGCCCGCGCGGTGCTGTTCCCCACGATCGAAGTCCGGCCGGTCGCCGACCTCTCGAAACTGGACCGTGCGATCGACACCCTCGCGACCTACGACTGGGTCGCTTTCCCGAGTCCCAACGCCGTCGACGTCGTGCTCGACCGGTTGCTGGCGCGCGGCGTCCTGTTGCCGCCGCTGCTGCGCATCGCCGCTGTCGGTCCCGGAACTGCGCAGGCCCTCGAGGCGCGGAACGCCCGCGTCGATTTCATCCCATCGGAGTTTCTCGGGCTACAGCTCGGTCGCGAGCTCACGCCGGTCCAAGGCCGGCGGGTACTCCTGCCGCGGGCGGCCCGGGGTCGCGAAGAGCTGGCGGTCGAGCTGGCGCTCCGCGGGGCAATGGTCGACGAGGTGGTCGTATACGACACGCTCCCCGCGATTGTCGATCCGCAGGACTTGGTGGAGCTCGAGCGGGGAGTGGATGTCGCCACGTTCACGAGTCCCTCGACGGTCGAGAATTTCTTCGCGTTGCTGGGCGCGCGTGCGGTGGCGGTGTTGGGAGGCGCCTACGTCGCGTGCATCGGTCCGGTCACGGCCTCTGCAGCCCGCGCCATGGGGCTCACGGTGCATCTGGAGCCCGCCGAGCACTCGATCCCGGGGCTCGTCGCCGCGCTCGACGCGGAGGACGACAGGTGACGGCCCGCCCGCGGCGGCTGCGCTCGAGCGCGGCATTGCGACGGCTGGTGCGCGAAACGCGCCTCGATCCCGGCCGCCTCATCTACCCGCTGTTCGTGACCGACGCCGCGACCCGAGCACAGCCGATCCTCTCGATGCCCGGGATCTCCCAATGGCCGGTGAGTGAAGTCGAGGCGGAAGCACGCGGCGCCGCGAGCCTGGGGATCGGAGCCGTGCTGCTGTTCGGCATCCCCGCCTCCAAGGATGCAGCAGGCAGCGGCAGCTACGATCCCGACGGAGTGGAGCAGCGGGCGGTCCGTCAGCTCAAGGGCGCGATCCCCGATCTCCTGGTGATCACGGACGTCTGCCTGTGCGAGTACACCGACCATGGCCACTGCGGCTTGCTCAACGGCTCGGGCGCCGCCGCGATAAATCCCCACCTCCCCAATGACTACGTCCTCAACGACGAGAGTGTGGCCGTTCTGGCGCGCATCGCGGTTTCGCACGCCGAGGCCGGTGCGGACATCGTGGCGCCTTCTGCGATGCTCGACGGTATGGTGGCCGGCATCCGCAGCGCGCTCGACCGCGCCTGCTTCGCGAACCTCCCGATCCTCTCGTATTCCGCGAAATACGCCTCCGCGCTGTACGGACCGTTCCGCGACGCCGCAGAGGGGGCTCCGAAGCAGGGCGACCGCCAGAGTCACCAGCTGGACGTCGCCAACGCGCGCGAGGCGCTGCACGAGAGCGCACTCGACGTCGCCGAGGGAGCGGATCTGTTGATGGTCAAACCGGCGTTGCCCTACCTCGACATCGTGCGCGCCACGCGCGACCGCTTCCCCGATCAGGTGCTCGCCGCCTACAACGTGAGCGGGGAGTACGCGATGGTGAAGGCTGCGGCGGAGCGCGGCTGGATCGACGAGCGGCGGGCGGTGCTCGAAATCCTCACCGGGATTCAGCGGGCGGGCGCCGATCTCATCATCACCTATCACGCCAAGGACGCCGCGCGCTGGCTGCGCGAAGCCTGAAGGGACGAGACGCATGCCCGACGCCACACCGCAAACCTTCAACCATTTCGCCTTGGTGCGCTTCACCGAGGCGTACTGGGCCGCTCCACGCGACGAACGCCATCGCGGGTTGTGCCGGTGGCTCGAGGCGCTGCGGTCCGAAGTCGATGCGCTGCACTGCTACCAGGTGTTCGGCGTTGAAGCAGGGAGCGATCTGCTCGTGTGGTCGGCGATCGCTGGCGACGACGTCGCGATCCCAACCCGGTTCTTCGAAGCATTCGCGGCGGCGCTGACGCCGCTGCGTGTGCAGACGACGCTCAACACCGCGCTGTGGGGGTTCACCCAGTCGTCCCAATACACGAAGACCCGCTCGCGCCAGGAGATTGACCCGTTTGCAATAGAACGGCAGCCGTACCTCGTGATGTATCCGTTCACGAAGACAGCGGCGTGGTACCAGCACGACCGCGACACGCGACGCGACATGATGATGGAGCACATCAAGATCGGGAAGCAGTACGAGGACATCACGCAGCTCTTGCTCTACTCGACGGGGCTGCAGGACCAGGAGTTCGTGGTAGTGTACGAAACGCGCGATCTGTTGCGCTTCTCCCGGCTCGTCACCGATCTGCGCAGCACCGCCGGTCGCCCCTACACCGAGCGCGACACACCGCTCCACACCGCCATCTACCAAGCCGGGCTCGAGGCTCTACAGCGGTGGCTGTGATGCTTGCCGCGGCCCGGCGCCAGCCGGTCCCCTACACCCCCGTGTGGTTCATGCGGCAGGCCGGTCGCTACCTCCCCGAGTACCGCGCCGTGCGCGAGCGCCACTCGCTGCTCGAGATCTGTGCCACGCCGCCGCTCGCAGCCGAAGTCACGCTGCAACCGGTGCGCCGCCTCGGCGTCGATGCCGCGATCCTGTTCGCCGACATCCTGCTGCCGCTCGTCCCCATGGGCCTGGATCTCACCTTCGCGAAGGGCGAGGGCCCGGTCATCACGAACCCGGTCCGCAGCGCCGCCGACGTCGCACGCCTCGCGCATGTCGACGTGCGTGATGCCCTGGCACCGGTGCTCGAGACGGTGCGCCTGGTGCGCGGCCAGCTCGATCCGGCGACGCCCTTGATCGGGTTCGCGGGGGCGCCGTTCACCGTCGCCTGCTATTGCATCGAAGGCGGATCGTCCCGGCACTTCGTGACCGCGAAGCGCTTGATGTACGAGGCGCCGGCCACGTGGCACGAGTTGCTGCGCCGGCTCGTCACGGTGTTGGGAGACTACTGCGCGGCGCAGGTCGAAGCCGGAGCTCAGGCGCTACAGCTGTTCGACAGCTGGGCCGGGGCGCTCAGTCCCGACGATTACACCTGCTACGTGCTGCCCTACTCGCGACAGCTGTTCGATCGCCTCCGCACCCTCGAGGTGCCGTTGATTCACTTCGGCGTGGAGACCGGGTCGCTGCTCGAGCTGATGCGCGACGCCGGGGGCGATGTGATCGGCGTCGACTGGCGCGTCCCGCTGGACGAGGCCCGCGAGCGAATCGGTCCGGGCCACGCCGTGCAGGGCAATCTCGATCCCGTTGCGTTATTCGCTCCCCTGCCGGAGCTCAAGGCCAAAGTGCGCGACGTGCTGCGGCGGGCCGGTGACGGCACGGGGCACATCTTCAATCTCGGACACGGCGTGTTGCCGGAGACTCCCGTCGATCAGGTCCGTGCCGTCGTAGACCTGGTCCACGAGCTGAGCGCCCGATGAGCGCACCGATCGGCGTGCTCGTCATGGCCTACGGCGGTCCCGACTCCCTCAACGAGGTGGAGCCGTACCTGCTGGACGTGCGCGGTCACCGAGCCACCCCGGCGCACGTCGTCGATGAGGTGAAGAGCCGCTACGCCGCCATCGGCGGCCGCTCACCGATTCTCGAGAAGACGACCGCACAGGCACGCGCCCTCGAAGCCGCGTTGGGCGGTAACGGCCACTTCAAGGCCGTCGTCGGGATGCGGCATTGGCAGCCGCGCATCGCGGCGGGGCTCGCGTCGCTCGCCGACGCGGGTATCGAGCGCGTGGTGGGCCTGGTCATGGCACCGCACTACTCGACGCTCAGTATCGAGCTGTACTTCCAGCAAGTCGACGCGGCGCGCGGTGCCCTTGCGGTCGCTCCGGTGCGCGAGTGGCATCTCCTCCCCGGATTTCTCGTGGCCCTGGAAGACCGCATCGCGGAGGCGCTGGACCGCTTCCCCGAAGCGCAGCGTGACACGGTGCCGCTGCTCTTCACCGCTCACAGCCTCCCCCAGCGAATTCTCGCGTCCGGAGATCCCTATCCCGCGCAGCTCGCCGCGACGGTCGCGGCCGTCTTCCCGCGCCTGGGGGAACACGGTCGCAGCCGGGTGCACCGCTTCGCCTATCAATCGGCGGGGCGCACCGCCGACCCGTGGCTCGGTCCCGATGCAGCCACCGTACTCGAAGAGCTGGCGGCCCAGGGACACCGCACCCTGCTGGTCGTGCCGATCGGCTTCACGTGCGAGCACGTCGAAGTGCTGTACGACCTCGACCTGGAGCTGCGACGCCGGGCCAACGGACTGGGGATTCACCTCGAGCGCATCGCAATGGTGAACGATCATCCGGCGATGATCGACGGGCTGGCGGATCTGGTGCGCCGCACCGCCGCCGGACAGGGGTGGAT
>DATLVL010000347.1:0-4314 GCA_035577525.1 Gemmatimonadales bacterium
GTCGCGGGCCTATGGGATGGCCGACCTCAAGAATGGTGGCGCCGCGACGCCGCGCACGGATTACCGCCTGGCATCGGTCACCAAGCAGTTCACTGCGATGGCGATTATGCTGCTCGTGAAAGACGGGAAGCTCGGCTACGACCTGCCGGTCCGGGATATCCTCCCCGAGATGCCGCCGGAGTCGCACCAGGTCACGATCCGCAATCTCCTGAACCACACCTCCGGCGTGCTCGATTACGAGGACTTGATTCCCGATACACAAACCGTGCAGGTGCACGACGCGGACGTCCTGAGACTGCTTTCGGCCCGCGACTCGATGAACTTCGCGCCGGGGACGCACTACCGGTACAGCAACTCGGGGTATTGCCTGCTGGCGCTGATCGTGGAACGGGTCTCCAAGATGCCGTTCGGCCGGTTTCTCCACGAACGGGTCTTCGAGCCGCTCGGCATGACGGCGAGCGTCGCGCACCAGGACGGTGACGACACCGTCCCGAACCGCGCCTACGGATACACCCCCGATTCGGGGCGCTTCCTCCCCACCGACCAGAGCGTGACGAGCGCCACGCTGGGCGACGGCGGCGTGTACACCTCCGTCGAGGATCTCGTGCACTGGGATCACGCACTCTATCCAGGCGGGTTGATGGACTCGGCGACGTTGGCGCAGGCGACGACGCCGCCGGTCCTGCCGAACGATTCGACCCAGTACGGCTTTGGGTGGTTCATCGACACCTACCGCGGGGTCCGGCGCTGGCGCCACACCGGCGAAACCAGCGGCTTTCGCAACGCGATCCAGCGCTACCCCGACCGCCATTTCACCGTGATCATTCTGACGAACCGCAACGGCGGCGATCCAGCGACGATCGCCGAGCACATCACCGATCAGCTGTTGTTTCACCCCTGACAATTCAGCCGGGAGATCTCAGCATGAGCGAGCGACGGGAGTTTCTCGAAACGCTGGCGCTGGGCGGCGTGGCGTTGGCAGTCGGTGCGTGCGCGACCGGCTCGGCCACCAGCCAGGCGCCGCTCCCTGCGGCTCCCCCGGCCACAAAGGAAGGACCGTGGGATTCGAGCTGGCTCGATCAGCTGACGGCCAAGCACAAACAGATCTTCGATATCCCGACGTATTCCGGCGGCGATGGCCTGTTCTACGTGAAGAATTACTTCAACGCCCACCGCGATGCGTTCGGCACGACGTTCCCCGATGTGCAGGCGGTGCTGGGCATTCACGGCGAAGCGTATCCCATCGTGTTCGGCGACGCCATCTGGGCGAAGTACGATTTCGGGCGCCGCGTGAAGGCCGTCGACCCCCGCACCGGAAAGCCCGCGCTGCGCAATGTCCTGTGGCAGCCGCGTGAGGGCGAGGAGATGTATGAGTTCTCCGTGAACGCACTGCAGCCCCGTGGCGCCAAGTTCATCTTGTGCAACAACGTGCTGCGGTTCGTCACGCGCACCCTGGCGCAGGAAAAGCGGGCGACGTACGCGGCGACACGCGCCGAGCTCGTCGGCGGTCTGCTGCCGAACGTGACCGTCGTACCGGCAATGGTCGTCGCGATCGGGCTCGCCCAGGAGCGGGGCTGCGCCTACATCTACGCCGGCGGCTGAGTGGACGTGCAGATCTTCGGCACGCACAAGAGCGCCGATACACGCGCGGCACTGCGCTTCTTCGCTGAACGGCGCATCCGCACGCACTTCGTCGACCTGAACGAGAAGGGCGCGAGCCCGCGCGAGCTGGAGCGGTTCGCGCGCAAATTCGGCGTACAGGCTCTGATCGACCGTGGCTCGAAGCGGTTTGCGGCGCTGGGCCTCGGCACCGCCCAGCTCACCGACACCCGCTGGCTCGAGAAGCTCGCGCTCGAGCCGCTGCTACTGCGCCAGCCGCTGGTGCGGCAGCAGAACGAGCTGACGATCGGCGCCGCTCCCGACGTCTGGAAGACGTGGGTGACGCTGCCCCCCGGTTAACGCCCGCGCGGCCCCGGCGTCACATTGACCGTATGCGTTCTCTCCCCGCGTTCCTCGTTGGTATCGCTCTCGCCGCTCCGGCCGCGCGCGCCCAGCGGCCGCCGCTCACACCGCACGACTCCGCGCTGCATGCGCTGAATCGTCTCGCCTACGGTCCGCGCCCCGGCGACGTCGATCGCGTGGCGGCGCTCGGCGTAATGCGCTGGATCGACACCCAGCTGCACCCCGATCGCATCCCCGACCCCGACGTCGAGCGGCGTGAGAGTGCGTTCCCGATTCTCGATGAAGATCCGGCGTCGCTCGCGCGGGCGATCGCCAACGTGCGGCAGCGGCGCCTCGCCGCGCGGCGCGCCGGCTCGGACGGCGGGGTACCCGGACGGCGCCAGCCGCTCGCCGACGATTCGCAAGCCACGATGCGCGTGCGGCAGACGATGGGCGAACTGCAGCAGCTCGCGGTGATGCGCGCCGTGCGCTCCGAGCGCCAATTACAGGAAGTGATGGTCGATTTCTGGACCAACCACTTCAACGTGTTCTTCGGCAAAGGCGCCGACCGGGCGTTCACGCCGTCCTACATCGAGCGCACGATCCGCCCCCACGCGCTGGGACAGTTCCAGGATCTGCTGCTCGCGACGGCGAAGAGCCCGGCGATGCTCTTTTATCTCGACAATTGGCAGAGCGTCGCCCCGGGCGCCGAGCCCCCGGGGCTGGCGCGCATGGCTCGCAGCGACGATGCGAGGCGCGAGCAGATGCTGGCGCGGATGCCGCAGGGGCTGAACGAGAACTACGCCCGCGAGCTGATGGAGCTGCACACGCTGGGGGTGGACGGCGGGTATACGCAGCAGGATGTGATCGCCGTGGCCCGCATCTTCACCGGCTGGAGCATCGAGCGGCCGCAGCAGGGCGGCGCCTTCCGGTTCAATGACTGGGCGCACGACTACGGCGAGAAGATGGTCCGGGGAGTGCGTTTCCCCGCGGGCCACGGCATGGATGAAGGCGTGCGGCTGCTCAAGCTGCTCGCCCAGGATCCCGCCACGATACACCACGTGAGCCGCCAGCTGTGCGCGCGGTTCGTGAGCGACGAGCCGCCCGACGGCTGCGTGGACGCCGCAGTGGCCGCGTGGAGCCGAACCGAAGGCGATATCGCCGAAGTGCTACGGGCGATCTTCCGGTCGCCGGAGTTCTGGTCCGGCCGCGCGGTGCGCGCCAAGGTGAAGACGCCGCTCGAGTTCATGGTGAGCGCCGTCCGTGCCACCGGCGGCGATCCCGACACGACCCCACGCCTCGCACAGGTGATCGGGCGGCTCGGCGAGCCGCTTTATGCCCAGCCATCGCCAGCGGGATATCCGGAATCACAAGAGGATTGGGTCAACTCCGGCGCGTTGTTGCTGCGCATGAACATGGCGGTCGCTTTGGCCGCCGGCCGCCTCCCCGGCGTCACCCTCGCTCTCGATAGCCTCGTGCCCGCGACCGACGATGCCAATGCCCTGATCGAGACGGTCGACGTCCGGCTGCTGGGCGGCATCCTCACGACGCACAGCGGCGATGTGCTGCGCCGCGAAGTCGCCGAGGTGCGGGATCCAGTCGCGGCACGGGCACTGGTGATTGGATTGGCGTTGGGGGGGCCGGAGTTTCAGAGGCAGTGACGGCGGCAGAAGTCGGGAGATGGCGGTAGAAGGCGGAGGAGGAGGGTGAAATGACTGTTTCGCGCAGGGTGTTCGTGAAATCCGGTGGTTTGGCGTTGTTCAGCCTGGGAATGGATCCATTGTTTCTGGAGCGTGCGGCGTATTCCCTCTACCGCCCTCTACCGTCTTCTCCAACCTCGTCCGTTCTGGTTTGCCTGTTCATGCGCGGCGCCGTCGACGGCCTCAATGTGATCGTGCCGCACGGCGATCCCTTCTATTACCAAGAGCGCCCCCGCATCGCCGTGCCGGCGGCGGACGTCGTGGACTTGGACGGCCACTTCGGTCTGCACCCGGCGCTCGCCGCCCTGAAGCCGCTGTGGGATAACAAGAGCCTCGCCGCCGTACATGCCGTCGGCTCCCCCGACTCGACGCGCAGCCATTTCGACGCCCAGGACTACATGGAGACGGGGACTCCAGGGGCGAAGGCGACGCCCGATGGCTGGCTCAACCGCTATTGCCAGCACGACGCGGAGCACGCCAACACGCCGTTCCGCGCGGTGGCGTTTGGACCGGAGCTGCCGCGCATTCTCGCCGGCTCCGCGCCGTCGCTCGCGATCGACGATCTCCAGGCATTCGGGCTGCGCGTGCCGCAGCCGGGGGCGCGCGACAAGCTGACGCGCGCCTTCGAGGCGCTATACCAGGGCGCCGAGACGGGACTGCTGGCGACGAGCGG
>DATLVL010000348.1:0-2434 GCA_035577525.1 Gemmatimonadales bacterium
CATCCCGCCACGCTCGGGCTCAACGCGGGCAATGGTCAGTACGCGACCGTCGATTCCAACGTCGCCATCGCGCCGTCCGTCGCCGTGCGCGACGGATTCGGAAACGGCGTCTCGGGTGTCGGGATCACCTTCGCCGTCGCGGCGAGCAACGGCACGATCGGCGGCGCGACGCCGACCACCAACGCGAGCGGGGTCGCCACGCTGGGCTTCTGGACGATGAACTCGGCGCGCCGCACCGACACGCTGACCGCCACGCCGACGAGCATCTCGCTGTCCGGCAGTCCGGTGCGGTTCACCGCGCACGCGGCCTGGTCGCTGCACGATCAGGTGCAGCCGCAGGTCTTCACGGCGGTCTGCGCGGGGTGCCACACCGCCGGACCGTTCCCCGATTTCCGCAACGACTCGGCGACGTACAAGAATCTCTTGAACGGCAACGGGACCGCGACGGTCTACGTGACGCCGTTCGACACCACCGACGACGGCTTCACGAAGACCCACGGCTTCCTGTTGTTCCGGCTGAAGAGCGCGTCCAATCCGATGCCCCCCGGCGCCGGAGGGCCGCTCGCCACCACCAATCCCGCGCTCTACGCCCTCATCCGCGACTGGATTCTGGACGGTGCCCGGCGCTAGAAGCGCCCGCCGCCCAAAGCTTTGACCAGGCGGAAGGTGAACTCGCCACCGGCGTAGTATTCGCTGACGCCGATGCGCTCGTCCTTGCCGTGCGCGCGAATGTCGTCGGCATCGAGAAACACTCCCGAGACCCCATAGACCGGCATACCGGCGTTGCGCAGGAAAAGTCCGTCAGTGGCCCCGGTCTCCATGTTGGGAATGACGGGGACTCCGGGCCAGAGCTGCGCCGCAATGCGCGTGACCGGGTCGAGCACCTCCGCCACGAGCGGTGACGGCGGCGACGGGCGCGCAGTGTCGAGCGGCGTGACGTGCACGGCGGAGTCGGCGACGACGCGGCGCAGTATGGCGAGCACCGAATCGGGATCGTGCCCCGGGAGCATGCGGCAGTTCACGATGGCGCGGGCTGTCTGCGGCAGGGCGTTGTTGGCGTGGCCGCCCTCGAGCCGCGTCGCCACGCACGTCGTGCGCAGTTGCGCGTTGAAGAACGGGCCCGCCCGAGAGAGTCGCGACTGTGCCGCGCTGTCGCCCCGGGCCGCGAGACGCATGTCCCCGCCGGTCTCCGGCGGCATCGTCGCCGCGGCGCGCTCGAGATAGGCGCGGGTGATGTCGTTGAGCATGACCGGGAAGGCGTAGCCCCCCAGCCGCTGCAGCGCCGCGGCGAGGCGATAAATGGCGTTGTCGGGAGTGGGGAGCGAGCTGTGGCCGCCGGGGTTCGTGACGACGAGCTGAAAATCGTGATAGACCTTCTCGCTCGCCTCGACGTTGCGCGCGAACGGAATGCGGTTGCGCTCCAGCGGGTCGCCGGCGTCGCCGTTGATGCAGTATGCCGCGTCGATGAGGGCGCGCTTGTTTGCGAGCAGCCACTGCACGCCGTTGTAGTCCCCGCCCGACTCCTCACCCGCGGTGAGCGCGAGGATGATGTCGCGATCGGGGACGAACTGCTCCCGCTTGAGCCGGATCAGGGCGGCCACAAACAGCGCCGCCATATCCTTGATGTCGCTCGTGCCGCGGCCATAGAAGTAGCCGTCGCGCTCCAGCAGAGTGAACGGATCGACCGACCAGTCCGACCGCAACGCTTCGACCACGTCAAGGTGGGCGAGTAGCAGGATGGGACGCCGCTTCCCCGTGCCGCGGAACCGGGCCACCAGGTTCTGATTGCGCGACTCGGTCGGACCAACGAGCACGACGTCCGAATCGGGGAATCCGGCCGCCACGAGGCGCCGAGCCATGGCCTGTGCCGCGGGGGTGGTGCTGCCGTGGTCGTGGGTGGTGTTGATGTTGATCAGCTCCGCCAGGAGGTCACGGGCCGACTGATCGTTCGGCGTGAGGGTGGTCCGCTGACCCTGGACGGGGCGTGTCACCGTCAGGAGCGTGAAAGCAACTCCCAGCAGAGGGCGCGCCGCGGCGTTTATCCATAGCTTGAATGACCCGACAAGCGTTGCAACGTCTCCGGACGCTCGCTTCACGAACACGGTCTGTCCTCGTCAGATGGATCGGCAGAATATATTGAGGTAGGATGACCGCTCCACCGATCCCGACTTGTCCGCGCTGCGGCACGGCGGTAACTGCCGGTGCGCGCGCGTGCTCCAACTGCGGGGCGGACGTGTCGGGCCAGCAGGGGCAGGCCGCCACCGCCTATGCCTCACCCAGCGACGCCACACGAATCGGCGTCCCCCAGGGTGGGCTGATCGATGCCCTGCGGCGTGCCACCGTAGGCGAATACGAGATCAAAGGGGAGCTGGGGCACGGCGGCATGGCGTCGGTATTCCTGGCGCACGAGGTCGCGCTCGATCGCAAGGTCGCC
>DATLVL010000349.1:0-10805 GCA_035577525.1 Gemmatimonadales bacterium
GGGGGCGTTGCCGCCGCCACGCGCGGCATCGATATCGTAGCCATTGGTCGACAGCGAGAGCTCGAGATCGGCGCAGTCATCGTCGCACACACCAGTCAGGGCACTCTCGGTGCCCGCGGGCAGAGTAATCGAGAACGTCGCCGATTCTCCCGTATTCAAGGTGCCACGACCCGCGAGACCGGCGAGTCGATAGGCGCGCCCCCGCAGTGTCGCACCTGCCTGTGAGATCCGGGCGTCGACTTGCCGGTCCCAGCGGCTCTGCGCTGCGAGCGTCGGGCAGACACTCGAGCAGGTGATCACCAGCGCCCAGCATCGAACGTTCATCGCACCTGGCGCCGTGTCGCCGTCAGCATCACCAGCACAACCGCGACGACTCCCAGGAGTGTCGCCAGCACAGCAGCGCTCAGGGGCGCCACCGGCCCGAGCCGGATCGGAGGGACGAGCGTCGCCTGCCAACGACGGGTCCATTCACCCACCGGCATGCGCATGGCCGTCGCCAGCGCCGTGTCCGCGGGGAACTCGGAATTCCAGAAGCGGCCGAACCGCTCCGGTCCGATATCGTCGACGAGATCGGCGAAGTAACGGTCGGCGCCGGCGAGCGACGGCGGCTTCCACCATTGCTGCTCGGCACTGACAACCGGTACCGGGTCTCCGCTGCCCCGGCCGAGGGCGGTATGACGACATGCCTCCGCGCGACCCGCCATGCACTCGACCGCACCAGGCTGGTAGCGGTAAACGAATGACCAGAACCACGGCTTATCCTCACTCAGCTGTGACCCCGTCCGTGTCGATTCCGGCGGGACGCGCAGCCCCCACGGGTCCAACGCAAACTCGTAATGCCGGGACTCGAGCCAGCGGCCGATGTCCTGGCCTGGGGCCCCAAAGGCAGCGAAGTAAGCACAGGTTCCCAGGCCGTTGCGCAGCAACTCGGCGAGTTCCTTGGTCGGCGCGGGGTGGGTCTGCCTGAGCACCCCCGGGCGCCCCCAATAGATGACCGGCACGTACGCAAGGCACGTCGTTCGATTGGACGAGTCGGGGAGCAGGAAGGCGGGCGCCGCGGGCATGTGCGCGGGAGACTGCCCACCCGGCGGACGGTCGAAGACGACCGGAACGACCACGCCCACGGAGACCTTCGAAACGCCGAGTCCGAGCTGGGACCACGCCCGCTCGAGCAGCGCGCGGACGAGACCCCGTGCCGAGTCGGAGAGCGAATCCGGGCCCGCGAAGTACACCGTCGGACCGGGAAGCCCGAGTGCGCGGCGCCGCTCCAGCTCGGGACGCATCGACTCACCAAACTGGCGCATCGCCAGCTCGAACGACGTGAGGCGGTAGCGGCTCGCCAGCTCCTGGACGCGCTGGCGATACGGGGTGGGTGGTTCGAACGTCTGAAAGACCCTGAAGAATCGCTGCCCCAGGAGCGGCAGCGGCCGCGGCGGGAGATACGCCATCGCAAAGACGAGGCACGCGCCCAACGGCACCCCGATCCACCACCTCAGCTGACGCGCCATCGCGAGCTCCCGAGGCCACAGGTCCCGAAGACAATGACCCAGCCGAGCGCCACCCAAGCGCCCAACACCGGCAAGGGAACCGGAGTCGGGCGCGCTGACAACACGTCGTTGCGCCACCGTCCGACGAGTGAGTCCTCGCTGACACGCGCGGCGGCGGCGAGGCGGCGCCCCATCGGGCCAGGTGGCGTCGCGAGAAATCGTTGGAACGTCTCTGCCCCGCCTAATCGCACTGCGGTTTCGAGCAGCGTGAGCCGCGCCTGGTAGTCGAGCGGCTGAATCAAAGCGCCAGGAGCCAGCGACCGCAGCAGCTCGAGACAGGATTCATTCGACCCCTGCTCGCACGAACGGACGGCCAGACCGTGGCTCGTGCGACGCAGGAAGTCGCCGTACTGCGTGAGGACCAGCGCGCGTCGCTCCGCCGGTCCGTACCACTGGCTGGCGGGATCGGTCATCGCGCTGAGGGAGAGTGCGTCGCGACACGCCGCGCGGTCCCCCCGGTAACAGCGTCGCGCGGCCTCCGATGGGGCGGTGACCAGCTGGACGTACACCGCCGCGTGGCCGGGGCCGGAGTCGAACCGCGGAACGACCACACCCCCGAGCCATTCACCGAGGCCGGCGTCTAACGGGCCGAGGTCCGCCATGGCGACAAGCGCGCGCGCCAACGGTGCGACATCGGTATTCCACAGGATCTTGATCGCTCGTCCGGGCGGCACGTCCTCGTTCGTATCCGGATCCACGGCTTGAATGAGGAACGGTCGCTGCGCGAACGCCCGGGCCGCGGGACCGTAAAACCGCTCGACCTGCGGCCAGGCGATGGCGGCAGCCTGGGCGAGTGGCAGCGGTGAGCGATTCACGAGGTAGGTCAGGGCGCCCGCGCGAATCGTGTCTCGCCCGCCACGCTCCCGCCCGAGCCGCAGCGAGTCCTGGAGATCGGCGAACTGCTTTGCCAGCTGCCACTCGACCAGCAGGCTATCGGCGCGCGCGCGCAGCTGTGGGATCTGCCCGGCAAGGGGCGCGCAGAGTGTGAGGACCACGGCGCAGCAGGTGGCGGGCAATCGGTCAGACATCGATCAGCATCCAGCGGCCCGTGAAAATGGCGAGCGGTCCCGGCCAGTTCATGACGACCGCCTGCACAGGACTCGTGAGATCGAGCTCGATGCCTGCCGCGCTGGCCACGACCTGCACGACGATCACGGCGCCGATGATGCCGAGGATGATCCCGCTGGTGCGTGTCGTCCCCGCGGAGATCGCGAAGAAGACGGCATAGGCGACCGCGAGAGCCAGGGCGAAGCGGATCGCGAGCGCTACGGGGTACGTCTCGAGCCCCGGGGGCAGCGTCGCCGTGGCACTCGCCAGCACCGCTCCCGCGAGGACGCCGAGCATCGTGGGCACGAGGAGCACGAGGCCTGCCGCGAACCGTAACAGGACGTAGCGCCAGCGGGGCAGGGGGAGCGAGAGTGCCAAGACATGGCGCCCCCGGTGATCCGGGGCCCAGGTCGCGATCGCGACCAGGAGCCCGATCGTCGCCGCCAGCACCGGATAGAGCACGCCCCACGACTGGATAACGGCGAGCAGCTCGCCCGCTTTCATCGCGTTCGCGGCATCACTCGTGGCACCCTGGACGGAGAGGATCGGCAACGCGAAGCCGGCGAGCGTCCCGAGGATCACGACGATGCGAGACCACTTCCATTGTCCATAGAGGACGACGCGAAACATCAGAGCACCTCCTGTCCGTGCGGCGCGCGGCGGAACGTGCGCAACAACTCCACGAAGCCGTCTTCCAGGTCGAGGTCGACAATCGATTGCACGGACGCGCCGCGACCGTCGAACCACGCGGTCATGTCCGATTCCCATCCGCGCACCAGCCAGGTTTCCGACGCCGCACCGTTGCGATCGCGGGCGAGTACCGCGAACGGAGCTGACCCCGTATCCGCCGGCGCTTCCGACACGAGCAGCCGCTTGATGCCGTTCTTGAATTGCTCCATCGGCATGTGGGAGACGAGGCGCCCGTTGTCCATGACGCCGATCCAGTCGCACATCCGTTCCAGCTCGTGCACCAGGTGGCTCGAGATGAACACGCTGGCGCCGTGCTGCGACACGTAATCGATCAGCGCCGAGAGCATGTCGCGGCGCACCACCGGGTCGAGACCGTCGGTGGGCTCGTCGAGCACGAGGAGGTCGGGGCGCTGCGCCAGGGCGAGCAGCATCATCACTTTGCCTTTTTGTCCCTTGGAGAGTTTTCCAAACAGGCGCTCGGCGTCGAGATCGAACGTCTGCAAGAGCTGCTCGGCCCACACGCCATCCCATTTCGGGTAGAACGCGGCGCGGAAGCGCATCGTCTCGCGCACGGTCAACGTCGGATCGAGGTGCGGCTGCTCAGGGACGAACCCCACGCGTGCGAGCACCGCGGGGGCAGCGAGCGGCATCGGCTCGCCCAGCACCTGGATCGTTCCCGCCCGGGCGCGCAGCAGCCCGAGGATGAGGCGAATCGTTGTGGTCTTCCCCGAGCCGTTGGGTCCGAGGAAGCCATAGATCGATCCGGTCGAGACGGACAAATCGAGGTCCTGAATCGCGAAGCTTTTTCCTGCTCGATAGTCCAGCTCGTGAATCTCGACGGCGTTGCTCATGGCGATCTCGCTCCGATCTCTTCCGCAATGGCGGCATGCAGTTCGTCAACCGACACGCCGAGTCGCCCCGCTTCGGCGACCATCCGCCGCACCAGCGACGCGGCCTGGTGGGCTCGCTCGCCGGCGCGCCGCTCGGCGCGGACTTCCCGTACGAACGTTCCTGCGCCCTGGCGCAATTCGACGAACCCGTCGGTCTCGAGCTCGCGATAGGCCTGGACGACGGTCGCGGGATTCACGCGCAGACGGGACGCCAACTGGCGCACCGAGGGGAGGGCATCGCCGGGACGAAGATTCCCGGCGGCAACGGCGACGCGCACGCGCGCGGCGATCTGGGCATAGAGCGGTGTGGGGCTACGTGGGTCGATATGGTCGAACACGATGGCTACTGTATTATTGTACCGATACAGTATAACACAGCCCGATTTCCCGCAAGTCCCTAGCTTCTCAGGCGTGCGCATCCTGGTGTCGGGCTCCAGCGGCCTGATCGGCAGCGCGTTGACCCGAGCCCTCGCCGGCGGGAGTCACACGGTCGTGCGGCTGGTGCGCGACGCGGCGCCCCCGGGCGGCTCGAGCGTGTCGTGGAATCCCGAGCGAGGGACGATCGATCGCGCCGGACTCGAAGGGTTCGACGCCGTGGTGCATCTCGCGGGCGAGCCGCTCCTCGGTCGCTGGACGACGGCCAAGAAGCAGCGCATCCACGACAGCCGCGTGCTCGGGACGAGGGTCCTCGCGGACGCGCTGGCGACGCTGGCACGGCGACCCAACGTGCTGGTGTGTGCGTCGGCAGCCGGTTTCTACGGTGACCGCGGCGATGACGTGCTGACCGAGCAGAGCACTGCAGGACGCGGCTTCCTCGCTGACGTGTGCCGGTCATGGGAATCGGCGGCCGAACCAGCGCGGCAGGCGGGGATTCGCGTCGTCAGCGTCCGCACCGGGCTCGTGTTGGCGCGCGCCGGCGGTCTGCTCAAGGCGCTCCTCGTGCCCTTTCGACTCGGCCTCGGCGGACCAATCGGGCACGGGCGGAGCTATTGGAGCTGGATTGCGCTGGATGACCTCATCGCCGTCTATCGATTTGCCATCGCGCGTGAAGGCTTGAGCGGGGCCGTGAACGCGGCAGCTCCCGATCCCGTGACGAACGCCGAGTTCGCGCGGACGCTCGGCACGGTGTTGCGGCGGCCCGCGGTGCTGCCCGTGCCGCCGTTTGCGCTGCGACTGATATTCGGGCGGGAGGCTGCGCAGGATGCGATGTTGTCGGGAGCGCGCATCGTCCCGGCGCGGCTGCTCGACGCCGGATTCAAGTTTCAGTATCCGGAGCTGGAGCCGGCGCTGCGCCATGTGATGGGAGTGCAGTAGGCCACCCTGAAGGAGAACCATGTGCTAGAACGCTCGAACATCTCCAGTGGCACGCCGTGGGAGCCCGTCGTCGGATACTCGCGGGCGGTGCGCGTCGGCAACGTGGTGCACGTTTCCGGGACCACGGCGACGGACGAGTCGGGGAAGCTCGTGGGGATCGGCGATGTCTACGTCCAGACGATGCAGACGCTGCGCAACATCGAGCGTGCATTGGTCCGCGCCGCCGCCACGCTGCAGAACGTGGTGCGCACGCGCATGTATGTGACCAACATCAAGGACTGGGAGCAGGTCGCCAAGGCGCACAGCGAGATCTTCGGCGCGATCCGGCCGGCAACCACGATGGTGCAGGTGAGCGCCTTCGTCGATCCCGCGATGCTGGTCGAGATCGAGGCGGAGGCGGTAGTCCCGTGACTTCGGAACATCGTGGTTCGGCGGAGCGTTCAGCGGGTGTGAACACGCAGACCAACCGGACGCTGACCGTCGCATGCCAGTTCTGCGGGACGCTCAATCGCGTCGCCGTGGACCGGGTTAGCGCTGGCCCGAAATGCGGATCGTGCAGCCGGCCGATTCTGCTCGACCGGCCATTGCACGTGTCGGATGAGACGTTTCAGCAGGTGATTCGCGACACCGAGATCCCGGTGCTCGTGGACTTCTACGCCGACTGGTGTGGTCCATGCAAGATCATGGCGCCGCTGCTCGACGACTTCGCGCGTGAGCGGATCGGGCAGGTGCTGGTGCTGAAGCTCGACACCGACCGCAATCCCGTCACCCAGCAGGCTTTCGGCGTGCGCAGCATCCCCACCATGATTCTGTTCCGTGGCGGCAAAGAAGCCGCCCGGCAGACCGGTGCCTTCCCCCGCGCCCAGCTCGACGCGTTCGTGACCGCGCCAACCCAGTAACTTCTCCGGGGCGTGCGTCGTATCTTGGGGGCATGACCGGTCGCCATCCTGCGCAATACAACCCGGCAGAGGACGAAGAACCCGCTCCACCCGTGTCGTCGGCACGCTCGCGTGGCGTCGCGCTGGTGCTCGCCTCGTTCGGGGGCATCTTCGGCCTGCACCGCTTCTACGCGGGCCGGACGGAGAGCGGCATCTGGCAGGCGGTCACCCTCGGCGGTCTCAGCTTCTGGTGGTTGTACGACCTGGTGCTCCTGATTGCCGGTGAGTTCCGTGACGCCGACGGACTGCCGCTGCGCGAGTGGAGCGCCGAAGCGACGGTGGGGCGCGTCGGACCCGACCCGCGGCAGCTGACGCAGTTGACGGAGCAGCTGGACCAGATGCAGCAACAACTCGGGGAGCTGGCGGAGCGGATGGATTTCACCGAGCGGCTGCTGACGCAGCAGCGGGATCGGGATCGGTTATCGAAGGGGTCGTAGACTATCCTCCGCGCCTTTCCGAACCACGATTTGTCTATAGTTTCTTCCGCGAAACGGAAGGTTCACTTTCCCTGAACCAGAGGCGAGGATGAAGTTCGGGGTCCCGAAAGAGACCGTCGTCGGGGAGCGCCGCGTGGCGCTGGTACCTGACGCCGTTGCGAAGCTCACGAAAGACGGCCACACCGTCGTGGTCGAATCCGGTGCGGGCGTGTCGGCGGGGTTTCCCGATGAGGCCTACCGCACGGCGGGAGCGACGCTGGGAGACCCGTGGGCGGCGGATGTCGTCTGCAAGGTGCAAAAGCCCAGCTCGGGCGAAGTCGAGAAACTGCGTGAAGGCGCCGCGGTCGTCGGGCTGCTCCAGGCCGCCACCAGTGCGGATCTCCTCCGGCAGCTGGCCCAACGACGCATCACCGCCTTCAGTCTCGAGCTCCTGCCCCGGATCACGCGCGCCCAGTCGATGGACGTGCTGTCATCGCAAGCCACCGCGGCCGGCTACAAGGCCGTGCTGATCGCGGCGGAAACGGTTCCCAAGTTCTTCCCGATGCTGGTCACGGCGGCGGGCACGCTGTCGCCGGCGCGCGTGCTGATTCTGGGCGCCGGCGTCGCGGGCCTGCAGGCGATCGCGACGGCGCGGCGACTCGGTGCCATCGTGTCGGCTTTCGACGTGCGGGCGGCGGTAAAGGAGCAGGTCGAGAGCCTCGGCGCGAAGTTCTTGATGATGGAAGAGAAAGTGGAGGGGGAAGGGTCGGGGGGCTACGCAAAAGAGTTGTCGGTGGATCAGCATCAGCGGGAGCTGGATTTCCTCGCCAGGAGCGTCAAGGACGCCGACGTCGTGATCACGACGGCCGCGATCCCGGGGAAACGCGCACCGATTCTCGTCACGCGCGCAGCGGTCGAGGGAATGCGGTCGGGCGCAGTGATCGTCGATCTGGCGGCGGAAAGCGGCGGGAACTGCGAGCTCACTCAGGCCGGGGTGTCTGTGGTGCACCAGGGCGTGACGATCCTCGGTCCTGTCAACCTTCCGGCCACCGTGCCGCTGCACGCCAGCCAGATGTACGCGCGCAACGTCGCCACCTTCCTCGGCAATCTGCTCAAAGACGGCGCCCTGCAACTCGACTTCACGGACGAAATCACCAAGGCAACCTGCGTCACCCATGACGGAAAGGTGTTCGTGCCATGACCGGTTACTGGTCGATGCTGTTCGTGTTCGTGCTCGCGACCTTCATCGGGTTGGGCGTGATTCGCCGGGTGTCGCGGCTGCTGTACACGCCGCTCATGTCGCTGACGAACGCGATCTCGGCGATCGCTGTCGTCGGCTCGATCACCGTCGCGGGCGGGGACTATCCCCGCACGATCCGCATCCTCGGGGCAGTCGCCCTCTTCGCGTCGATGACGAACATCGTGAGCGGGTTTCTGATCACGAACCGCATGCTGAAAATGTTCAAGAAGCAATGATCCAGGCGATCAGTCAGCTCGCGGCGATCGCCGCGACGGCGCTGTTCATTTTCGCGCTCAACTGGATGAACGATCCGAAGACCGCGCGCCGGGGCGTGTACGCGGGCGTGATCGGGATGACCGTCGCCGTCGCCGCGACGTGGATCCAGCCGCAGATCGTCCATCACGGATGGATTCTGCTCGCGATCGCCGCCGGCTTCCTGGTCGGCGTGCCGCTGTCGCGCGTGCCGCTCACCGCGGTGCCGCAGCGGACCGCGCTGTCCCACGCCTTCGGCGGGCTGGCGGCCGGCCTCGTCGGGACGGCGGAGTACTTCCTCTGGCTCCAGGAAGGTCCGGAGCAGTTCACCACGTTCCGGATGAGCGCCCTCGTCGTGGAGGTGATCCTCGGGTTCCTGACGTTCACCGGCAGTCTCATGGCGACGGGCAAGCTGCAGGAGGTGCGCTGGATCCCACAGCGGCCAGTGACGTATCCGGGCCAGAACGTCGTGAATCTCGGCGTGTTGGCAGGTGCGGTAGCGCTCGGCGTGCTCGTGATCACGAACCCCACGGCGCCGTGGGCGAGCCAGGCGTTTCTCGGCGTGGCCGGGCTGGCGCTGCTGTTCGGCGTGCTCCTCGTCATTCCCATCGGGGGCGCCGACATGCCGACCGTCATCTCGATCCTGAACTCGTATGCCGGTCTCTCGGCGGTCGCGATGGGGTTCGTCCTCAACAGCGCCCTGCTCGTCACCGCCGGGGCGCTCGACGGGTCGAGCGGCCTCATCCTGTCGATCATCATGTGCCGGGCGATGAACCGCTCGTTTACGAACGTCCTGTTCGGCGCATTCGGTACGGTGCAAAAAGTGAAGGCGGGCGGCGAGCAGAAGGTCTGGAAGCAGGAATCGGTCGAGGGGGCGGCACAGCTGCTCGAGCAGGCGAACCTCGTCGTCATCATCCCGGGATACGGCATGGCCGTCGCCCAGGCGCAGCACAAGGTGCAGGAGCTGTACGATCAGCTCACCAAGCGCGGGGTCAGCGTCAAGTTCGCCATCCACCCGGTGGCCGGGCGCATGCCGGGGCACATGAACGTGCTGCTCGCCGAGGCGAACATTCCCTACTCGGCCCTGGTGGAAATGGAGGAGATCAATCCGGAGATGCCGCAATGCGACGTCGCGCTCGTCATCGGCGCGAACGACGTGGTGAATCCGGCAGCCCGCTACGCCAAGGGGTCGCCGATTTACGGCATGCCGATCATCGACGCCGACAAAGCGAAGACGGTGCTGGCGATCAAGCGCAGCAAGAACCCGGGTTTCGCGGGGATCGATAACGAGCTGTACGTCCTGGACAACACCTGGATGCTGTTCGGTGATGCCAAGACGGTCCTCGGGGATCTCGTGAAGCAATTCGTTGGAGGCGGACTCCACTAGGAGGTCTCGTGCTGCGTCGTGCCCCGTTCGCGCTGATCGCCCTCGGTCTGGGCCCCGCTCCGCGGCGCGCGGTGCCGCCGCTGGAGACGCTGCTGCTGCGCTCGCCGACCGTGAGCGCCACCAGTGTGGCCTTCGTCTACGCCAACGATCTCTGGGTGGCACCGCGCGCCGGTGGCGAAGCGCGCCGACTCACGGTGCATCCGGGGCGCGAGACCAACCCGTACTTTTCTCCCGACGGCAAGTGGATCGCCTTCACCGGAGAGTATGACGGCAATGCCGACGTGTACGTCGTCTCGGTCGATGGCGGGGACCCACGGCGGCTGACGTTCCATCCGGGCGCAGACGTCGTGGAAGGGTGGACCCCGGACGGACGGGCGGTGCTGTTCGCGTCGACTCGGGCTTCGCACTCGTTCTACGATCGCCTGTTCACCGTGCCCGTCGAGGGCGGGTTCGAGGAGCCGCTGGCAATGCCGATGGCGGAGCGCGGCGCGTACTCCGCCGATGCCGGCCGCATCGCCTACAACCCGATCCGCGATTTGTGGACCGAGGACACCTGGCGCCACTATCGCGGCGGGCAGGAGCCGTTCCTCTGGATCTTCGACTTCAAGACGCAGGACATCGACGTCGTGCCCCACGACAACACGAACGACACCTGGCCGATGTGGATCGGCGACGTCGTCTACTTCGTGTCGGACCGGGACGGCACGATGAACCTGTTCGGCTACGACACGAAGTCGAAGCAGGTGCGGCAGCTCACGCACCATGCTGACTTCGACATCAAAGCGGCGTCGGCGGGAGCGGGAGTCATCGTGTACGAGCAGGCCGGACGGCTGCATCTGTTCGATCCGGCGGCGGGTACGACGACGCCGATCTCGATCCACATCGACCCCGACCTTCCCGACACCCGGCCGCACTACACGAGCGCGGTGCCGTTCATTCAACACGTGGGGGTCTCGCCTACCGGGATGCGGGCGTTGTTCGAGGCGCGCGGCGACATTTTCACCGTCCCCGCGAAGAAGGGCGACGTCCGCGACCTCACGCGCACGCCGGGCGTCGCCGAACGCGACCCGGCATGGTCGCCCGA